>JAPPMM010000016.1:0-139554 GCA_028819075.1 Gammaproteobacteria bacterium | reverse complement strand
GTCGTGCCGGGCTTTGCGCAGGGGGTCCCCGCGGTTTGCGGGGTTTCGGAGGAGCTAGATGTTATTTTGTTTCACAAAAACTCTGGCTGGGGGATGCCCCCCAGACCCCCGGACGACACTTTCGCGCGCCGCTAGAGGAGGCTGCCCGACATGGCCGGTCCCCGGAAGCCCGAGGCCCAACCTTCGTAAGCCGCGCCATCGGGGTGCTCGCGGGACCAGACCGGCGGACTGGCCTCCCCGTCGGCTCGGGCTCTGCGCCCGCCGGTCCTCCCCGTCTCCGGGGCGGGCGGGAGCCCGTCCCTCCGACCGGGACGTTTGGACGGGATTCCTTCCGTCCGGGGTGGGAAGGGACTCGACCCCGGCTGAAGGAACGGACGGAGTCCGTGCCGGAGGCCGGGGGGACCGGCGCCGAAGCGGTGGCAACGCCGCCGCCGCTGCCTCGCCGGTCAACTCCGCAGACTCAGCCGCAAAGCCGACGGTGGGCGACCGGTCCGGGGACTCTCGGACCCCACGGAGGTGGCGGAACCCCCAAACCGCGCACGTTGCCGGAGCGGAACCTAATGGGGGGTCGAGGGGGGCGGAGCACCCCTCGCCAGTCGCGATGTTCAACATCGCGTGTGCTGGCTCCCGGACCTTAGCCGCGCCAGAAACCCCCGTGGGGGCCGCGTCCGAGACCCGCCAACCGCAGCCGCAGATGCGTTGGAAGAGCACCGCGGCGCGTCATCGCTCTGTGTAGTGCTAAAAGTGAACACGAGAATCCGGTTGGCCGTCGCCAACCTCAGCGACAGACTCCGGGCACGCGCCCAGCACCAGTAGGGCAACGAGGCGCCGATGGCGGGGTGCCGCAGGCAACTGCACCTGTCCAGCGTTCCCGGCCCCCAAGGCAGGCAGAGAGCGTTCACGGATGATTGAGGCGGGCAACACCGGGCCCTGAAACCCGAGGCGTCGCGAGAGACACTTCGGGGCAGGTTGCTTCGAGAAAAGTGTGCATCCACTTGACATGGAATGGATACTCTCGACTCACTTTGTGGCCGGCAGAGGCTGACGAACCCCTGAGGTGACCCGCTCACCCGCAGATCGCGTTTGACGCCCCGCATCTCACTCCATTCCCGGCGTTCCGCCTTATCGCCGGGTTGGAAAACGACTCCCGCCAGACCTTTGCGGTTGGCCTCGGTGGGTTGGGGGGATTGAAACCTGTGGCGCCATGCGGATACGCTTTGAGAAGTTGCGGCAACCTGTCTCCACGGACACGGAAGGATTACCCCAAGGGAGTAGCTCATGGACTGCTCAAGCAGCCTCGAGAAGGCCATCCTCGAACTGGTCAAGGCAATTGACGTCTTGGCCGAAGACATCCGGACGCTCGACGACCAAGCCACCAGCCTCACGGACGAAGTACGCGAACTCAAAGTGGACCTCGCAAACGCCCGGCAGGCCGGCAGGGCTCTCGCCCCGCGAGCGCGGAAAGGCACCTCACCCTTCCGGCGGTGAGAGCTGACGCCCGTTCGGATGGCGATTATGCACTTGTGATGCAATCACCGGGCGGTAGTGACGATAGGGCATGGGGCAAGCTCAAGCGCTACGTCAGAACGGCATGGCGAGGATACGAGGCTATGGATCATGCCATATCCATCACCGAGCGGTTGCGGATGCTCCGCTGGCCGGGGTGGCTTTCTGGGGGAGGAGTGTGGTGGGGGGTCCAGCACATGCTTGACTGGACATGGGCAATCCCCGCGTTTTGCGTTGTCATGGCGGCTTTGTCAGCGTGGCAAACCAGAGGCTTCCGTCGCGTGAAATGGCAGGTTGTCCAACAGGGAGACCCGTGGATCGTAGCCGAAGCCTATGTGTTCGACATCCTCCGCTCATCGCACTTCATCGGCAAGAGGAGGGAAGACGTTACACGGCTTGACCGCGCCAAGATTGTGGAACTAGCCGCTCGTTTTGAGGAGGAGTTCCGCCATGCCACCCGGATTAACTCGTCCGGGATGCTCGAAGTGAATGCCCGAATCCTCCGGCGGTGGATCGGTCATGCCGCCATGACTAGAGAGGGGCGGCCCAATGATCTTCGGTAATGATTGCTGGCCTTCCGCTCTGAGCTCGGTAGTGGACGGCCTTCTGAATCTTCCTTCCGAAAGCGCCATGCTTCCAATTCTGGCTTGCCAAAGTGCCGATCACCAGGTAATCGGTCTTGAAGGTGATCCGTTTCTGGGGGATGCCGCCCATTTTCTCGGTCTCGCTCCAGCAGGTGGTGCGCGGCCCGAAGGCGAAGCGTCCCGTGAAGACGAACACCCGGTCCGCGAAATGGAGCTCTGGGAGGGGATCGTCGAAAGGCAGGGATGTCGGGGTCTCCTTGGGGCCGATGGCGCCCCCGGTCACGTTTTCGAGCAGAGCGGTGAGTTCCTTGCGTTCTCGTTCGTCCACCACCCCATCATCGAAGATGCTGTGAAGGCATCCGTATACCTTGTTGGCAGGCCACCGGACAACAACTTCCGGGTGCGCCTCGCACCATTCAAGGAGGCTTTCGGCCTCGGCGTCATCCACATGCTTATCGAGCAGGATGCCCTTGGCGATTCCGAGGAAGTGCTGGATGTCCCGATCGAGCCGCACGTCTGCACCGAAGTCGGCGGGAAGCCCTTCTTCTCCATCTTGAAGAATGCGGTGGCGGTGGGCGGCAGGGATCATGAGTCCTCCACGGCGCAGTCCGGTCGGCCGCCTCCAATCAAGATGGGCGGACCCTTGCGTCAAGTTCATAGGGGTTGCGGCAAAACGCAAACGCCCGAAAGGCCACGCCACCCGCCTCTGGGACGCGCTACGGCGGGTCATGCACACCGATCTGGTGGAGTACCGGACGCTGATTGTGTGAGCTATGTTTCGAGGATTCCAGAAAGGCAAAAGCGGGTCCGGGGGTTGATCCCTAGAGCTTCCCGCCATGTTCCGGAAGCATCCCAAGTTGTCGATTCAGGGGCTGTCGCGTCGCCCGAACACTCGGTCGCCAGCAACAGGACGGCCAGTTTCCAAGGCTTCAACTGTCCGTGAAGGCGGGGCAGGGTCCACTTCGGCTTTCAAAGCTCAACGAGAGGTCGGTTTCCGGGACCTCAAAGAAGAGGTGGCAGCGTGTGCGGGAGTCTCGCCATTCGGATCCGGTTTTCCCGCTTTGGCGGCTCGGTCCAGCAAGGTCCAGTACAGCGGCAGGAAACGCAGATCGTGCAGCCCTGTAAGTAGTTAGCCGATTCCCTGCCGGGATTCTGGCGATTCACACTCCGCTCTGCCGGCGGCATCATCGCGCGGTTCACGAGGGGCGGGTGAAGTTGTCGGTGGCCACGGACGGGACGGTGGTGTTCTTCACGCGCGGCGGGAAGATGCTGGCCGACGCGCCGAAACAGGTCTTGAGGGATTTGGCCCCGGTCCCATCGGTGCATCCTGCCGCCCCGGGGAAAGGCGACGGTCTCACGCTCTCGAACGGGGCCGCGCTCTATCGCGATTCGGAGATCCCTTGGGAGATCGAGGCCGCTGCTCGGGAAGCCGTGGAGGAATCTCTGTAGCGACGACGCGGTGATTGGTAGCGACGACGCGGTGACTGGTCGTGACGACGCGGTGACTGGTCGTGACGACGCGGCGACTGCGTGGACGCGCGCGCCCGCCGGGTCAGGGGCTGTACACGTAGACGACCGGCAGCTGGGCGACATCGGTGACGCTGTTGTCGGTGTGGTGGTAGATGTTCATCCGTCCGGTGCCGCAGTCGCCGAAGGCGTCACAGGATATCGTCCCGACAATGCCGCTCATGGCTGTTGATCCCACCTGCTCGCGCAACGTCGCGCGGTCAATGTGCAGCCTGTCGCCATCCTCCACGCCAACGGACTCGATGGCCGAGAGGAGGATGGTGGTCGCGTCGTAGGTGTGCGCCCAATAGGGTGATCCGGGAAAACCGCCGTGCCTGGCGTCGAAGGCGGCCAGTACCTGCTGTCCGCTCCTTCCGGTCCGCTCGTTCACGTTCGATCCGAAGTCCGATTCCGGGCCGGCGAAGTAGATCCCCTCCGACTGCGGCGTCTCCAGAAACGCGGAGACCAGCAGCGCGGCCGCGGAAATCAGGGTCGTTCCTTCAAGCCCGTCGAAGGCGCGCGCCTGCGCGGCGAAGGCCGATCCCTCCGTCACGAACAGGGGGAAGAAGATGGCGTCCGGGCCGGCTGTCGCGAACTCCACGAGAACGTCCGTCATGTCGGTTTCGCCCTTCTCGACTTTGGCCTGGGCCGGTACCTCGCCCCCGAGCGCCGCAAACGCGTCGGCGAACGCCGCCACCAGGGCGGACGTGTACGGGTCGCCGTCGTGAAGGGTGGCCACGCTCCGCAGTTCCAGCTGGTTGTACACGAAGTCCGACAGAGCTCGGGCCTGGTGCAGGTCGTTGGACGACACGCGGAAGTATCCGGCGTGATAGTCGGCGTCCGCGTTGCCGGCCAGGTCCGACGTGAGGCGCGGCGAGGTGTTGCTGGGCGAGATCATGACCAGGCCCGCATGGCTGGCGATGGGCGACGCTGCCACGGCTGCGGCGGAGCAGTTCGTGCCGATGATTCCCACCACCTGCGGGTCGCCGACGATTCCGGACGCACCCGCACGGCCGCCTTCCGGCGAACAGCTCGTGTCGACCGGGTCGCCGAGGTCGACGTCGCGTCCGCGGACTGAACCGAAGTCCCCGACGGCGATCTGGGCCGCCTGCCGGGACACGGCGCCCAGCGTCGGCGCGACCGTCACCGAGAGCATCATGCGCAGCCGCACGGCCTCGCCCGATTCCAGCGTGACCGCGCCCAGCGGCCCCGGCTCGAACTCAACCGGTGGCTCGACCGGCGGCTCAACGGGCGGTTCGACCGGCGGTTCGACCGGCGGCTCCGTCGCATCGCGGCATCCCGCCAGGATGAGAACCGTGGCCAGCACCGAACCGAACAGCATGGTGTGTCTGCGCATGAGAACGACTCCTCCCCGGTCATCCGGCGTGACGTGACGGTTGTCCACCGGAGCGGACGACCCGCGCTGGTACCCGCGCTACTCGGGGCCAGGTTCCCCCATGGCGCGCCTGACGACTGATGAGCCCCAACGCCGGGCCCAACGTAGCGCCACGCTTGCGGTGACGGCCATCACGGCGGCCAGCACGTTGAACAGGATGTCGACGGGGTCGAAAACGCGGTTGGGAATGAGCCTCTGGATTCCCTCGTCGATCAGGCCGACCAGGGAAGCCGCTACGATCGCGAGCAGCGCGGGCTCTGGAACCCGGCGCCCCCGGCTGGCCCGTTCCGTCAGCGCCTCGTGAATGAAGACCGCGACCACGCCGTACTCCACCAGGTGAGAGCGCTCCGTCGGGACCGACATGCGCACGACGATCAGCAGATAGGCGGCCGCAACGCCCAGCGCGACCGCGATCTCGGCGCCCCCGGGGCGGACCCTCAGCCCCTGCGTCACGACGGTCAGCAGGACGAGAAGGCACCCGGCCAGGAAGAGCCAGACGGAGAAGAAGTCGTTGCCCAGGTAGTCGACGAGGGTGCGCGCCAGCCCAAGGGTCGAGTAGATCGCCGCAACGACAACCGCCGTCCACATCCAAAGGCGGCGTTCGCGGGTGGAAGAGAAAAGGGAGGGCACGCGAAGCCCTACATCACCGGCACCATCCCCGCCTGCGACACCAGGATCAGCAGGGCGCGCTGGATGCCGATGGGACCGTTGTGGTTCATGAAGAACTCGGCGAGCGAGTGCGAGTTTCCGCCCGCGCCGCCGCCGCCGATGGTGACGGAGGGGATGCCGAGCGAAATCGGCGTGTTGGAGTCGGTTGAGGAGCGCCGCAGCGAGGTGATGCCGCCCATGAGCTCCGTGGCCGCCAGCGCGCGCTGGATAAAGGGGTGATCCTCCGGGATCTCGCCGCTGGGCCGGTTGCCGATCATGGTGACCTCGAGCGTCAGTTCCTCGCCCCGGGCGCGTACCGCGTTGGCCTCCTCGAGCCCACGCCGCATCGCTGCCTGGAAGACCGCGTCGATCTCAAGCAAGGCCTCGGGGCTCTCCGAGCGCATGTCGATCTCCATCCAGGCCTCGAAGGGAATCGAGTTCACCGAGGTGCCGCCCCCCACCGTGCCGACGTTGTAGCTGGTGCGCTGGGCCGCGTTGTCCGTGTAGCGCTTGGCTTCGGCGTCAAAGGCCGCCACCGCGCGTCCCAGGGCGTGGATGGGGTTGCCGAGCCCGAACGCTCCCCAGGAGTGGCCGCCCGGCCCCTTGAAGGCCACCCGGTAACGGTGCGACCCCAGGCCTGCGTTGGTCACCCCGCTGTGCCCCAGCCCGTCGATCGAGATGAACGCGCTGAAATCCGGCGAGCCCTCACGGAAGAGGTGCTTGACGCCGCGCAGGTCGCCGGTGCCTTCCTCGCCCACCGTGCCCACGAACCAGATGTCCTGATCGGTCTGGATCTCGGCGGCATTCATGGCGCGCAGCACCGCGAGCACGGCCACCAGGCCGCGGGTGTCGTCGGCGATGCCGGGCGCGAACAGCGTGTCGCCGTTCTCCCGGATGGTCACGTCGGTTCCCTCGGGAAAGACCGTGTCCAGGTGCCCGGAGAAGATCATCGTTCCGGCGCCGCTGCCGCGGCGCAGGCCGATGACGTTGCCCTCCTCGTCGACCCAGGTGGAATCGACCCCCGATTCCTGAAGCAGCTCCAGGAACCGTTGTCCGCGCACCTCTTCCATGAAGGGCGGCGCGGGGATCTGAGTGAGTTCGCGCAGGGTCGCGATGGTCCAGGGGTCGTTCTCCTCGATGTGACGGAACGCCTCCTGGACGGAGGGATGTTCCATCAGGGCGCGCACCTCGGCTTCGGCGTCGAACCCCGGCGCCTGCGCGGACGCGGGAGACGGCACGCCGGCGAGGACGGCGACCGCGACGAAGGCGGCGCCGGGAAACGACGCGACGGGCGGCGACGGCGGAGCCAGCGGGGACCTGCCGGATCTGAAAGCGGGACAGCTCATGGGTCTCTCGGTAACGGTAATCTGTGTAAAGTGCGTAAACGCCCTCACCAGCGCGGGAACAGCCAGGAAAGCGCGTCCCCGATCTCGGGGTGCCGGATCGCGCCCCCGAGGTGGCCGCTCCAGGCCAGAACGTAGCTGAGGAGCAGGGTGCCAACCACCACGATTCCGTGCAGCCAGCGGGGCACGGGCTCCTCCTGCATCTCTCGGAGCGTCGCCTGGAGCGCGGTCAGCGCAAGGAGTACGAGTCCGAAGAAGGCCGCCCTGCCCAGCACCGCGTGCAGCTCGACCAGATCGCGCATCGGGGCCAGCTCGCTCTCCATCGCCTCGAACGCGGTCGGCCCGGAGAAGTACGCGGGCACGCCCACGGCCGCGGAGGCCACCAGCAGCCAGCGGCCGATGCGGGCCGCGGGGGTGTCGTGGCGCAGGCGCGCGCAGACGAAGAGCACCAGGGCGAGCGGGCACAGGATGACCGGGAGGTGCACGGTGAGCAGGTGGAGATGCGCGGCGCTCACGAGGGCATCCGGGCGCGGCGGAGCGAGGTTCGGAGGGTTCCGTCGCGCACCTATTCCTGGTTGCGGCCGGTCCCGACGGCCTCGGCGGCAGGCACGCCCGCGTCCACCGCCGCGAAATCCAGTTCGCTCCCGCGCATGCTGTGCGGAATGAGGTACACCACGGTCATGACCAGCGCCGCAACGCCCACCGTCGCCCGGCCCGGCCCGGCCTTCCGCTTCGGCTTCATCCCCAGAGCGAAGGCCGCCGCGACCCACACCACCCACATGATCAGCAGCTTGTTGTCGGTCAGGTCATAGCCCCAGGGGAAGCCCGTCCAGTACTCGCCGAACGCGTACTTCTGGACGAAGGGGCCGAGCACCAGGCCGCCCACCGTCATCCCGATGAGCGTCACCCAGACGAGCGTCCGGACGTTGCCCGGAGCGAAGAGCGCGCCCAGGCCGGTCCGCATCCCGATCAGCACGGTGAAGAACATCGCGATGACATGCGAGACCAGGAGCGGGGCCGGAACCGGATCCTTGTAGCGCAGGATGATGTTGGCGTCCTCGCCCTGCTCGGCCGGGATGCGCACCCCACCGCCGGCCGTCTCCACCTCCAGGTAGTATTCCATCTTGCCGGCGGCCGGCTGTATGGGCAGGTAGGCCGCCAGCTCGGGGCCATCCTCCCCGTCCTCCACCACCATCTCCACCGTGGTGAAGTCGTCGCCCGTGGGGTAGCGCCGGTAGGTCATGGTGCCGCTGGCGCCCGCGCCCGGCCTGGGAAGCGCGACCCGGGCGCGCTCGATGGTCTCCTGGCTGCGCACCAGTTCGTAGCGGTACGCGTCGGCGCCGACGGCGATCTCGCCGCGCAGGGGGTAGGTGGGACCGGTCCGGCGCTGGTAGATCGCCGCCCCGGCCATGATCAGAACCGCGCCCACCCAGAGCAGGGCGCCGCGCCAGCGTGAATGTCGGGTCTTTTCCATCATCACCTCACTCGGGCCAAAGCCAGCCGAACGTGCCCGCGGTCAGTATTCCGTAAATCAGCCCGTCGAACATCGACTTGAGCGTCGTCGACCACTGCCGATGATACCAGATCGAGTTGAGCGGCAGGGCGAGCGCATAACAGCAGAAGGCCACCGTGCCCGCGAGACGGAAGACCGTGAGATACTCCGTCCCCGGCGCCAGCGTGCGTCCCGCGACGTAGGCCACGATCACCCCCACCACCACACAGTAGACGAACCACTGCGCCAGGTTCCTGGCCATGCTCGTGAACGCGCTCGGATCTCCAACTGTGAAGAACGCAATGGGCCCCTTCGCGAGCTTCGCCTGGAAGGCCTCGGATCTCATGACCTCGGGGCTGCCCGCGTGGGGGAAGAAGTAGTCGCCCGGCGCCAGGTTGGCGGGCCGCAGGGCATCCATCACGGCGTCTTCATCCTCGATCCCCTGGAAATCGTTCCTGTGGTAGCCCAGCACCATGTGGATGATCGAACTGCCGATGAAGACCAGGACGGCGGCGATCAGAATCGGCAGCCAGAGCGCGAGAATCGGGACCATCTCACCTCCCGGGGAGGAACTGCGGGGGGACGGGCAGCAAAGCTAACCTCGCCCGGCGCGTCGATCAAAAGCGCGATCCGCGCGCCTGAGCCTGCTCAGTTGGTCTCCGCCCGAATCTCCTCCGCGACCGCCTGCACGTCGTCCAGCACGCGCAGGAGGTTGCCGCTCCAGAGCATGCCGATCTCCTCCTCGCTGTAGCCGCGCCGCACCAGCTCCAGGGTGACGTTGAAGGTCTCCGAGGCGTCGTCCCATCCCGTTACGCCCCCACCGCCATCGAAGTCGGAGCTGATGCCCACGTGCTCGAGCCCGATCAGTTCGACCATGTAGTCGATATGGTCCACGAAGTCGGCCACGTCGACCGGCGGGGTGACCGGCGCCACTTCCATCGCGATGCGCTCGGCCGCCGCGTCCTGGACCATGCGCAGCCCGGTCTGGTAGGCCTCGCGCTCATCGGGGCTCATCGCCTGCAGCGCCATGAAGAAAGCGCGGCCGCGGCCGCCGCCGATGATCTCGAAGTCCATTTCCTCGGCGACTTCGGCGATGACCATCTGCGAAGCCTGCTGGTACGCCTGGTTCTTGGGGCCGTCGACGTAGCCGCGGAAGGCCACGGTCTGGACCACGCCGCCGTTCTCCCGGAGCGCCATCAGCTGCTCGTCGTCCAGGTTGCGGCTGTGATCGTTGAGCGCCCGCGCCGAGGAATGCGAGGCCATCACCGGTGCCCGGCTCAGCTCGAACACCTCCATGTTGGCCGGCTTCGAGGGATGCGAGATGTCGATCATGATGCCGACCCGGTTGAGCTCGGCCACGGCCTGCCGGCCCAGTTCGCTGAGCCCGTCGTGCAGCCAGTCGTCGAGTGCCTCCCCGGTATTGGAGTCGGCGAGCTGGCTGTGGCCGTTGTGGGCGAGCGACAGGTAGCGCGCGCCCCGCTCCTGGAACTCCTGGATGCGGCCGATATCCTCCCCGACCGGGTATCCGTTCTCGACCCCGATCATGGCCACGCTGCGTCCCTCCCCCGCGATGCGGCGCACGTCGTCGGAGGTGAGGGCCAGCCCGATGCGCTCGGGCGCGATCTCCCCGGTCAGGCGATGGATGGCGTCGAACTTGGCGATGGCCTGGTCGTAGGCTTCCGCGTACCCCTCCGGGGTCAGGTCGCCCTGCCCCACGTACACGATGAACCACGCAACGTCCAGCCCGCCCGCCTCCATCTTGGGCAGGTTGACCTGGGTGGGCAGGTCCATGGTGTAGTTGAGCTCGGCGGTGAAGTTGCCCGGGTTGATGTCGGCGTGGGTGTCGAGCGTGATAACCCGCTCGTGGATGCCTCGGGCGCGCTCCATCAGCTCCGCATCGTCTCCCGCGGGGGGCGCGTCGGCGTTGCCGCACGCGGTCAGGGCCAGCAGCAGGCCGGCGCAAATCACGTAGTGCGCGGAGTAAACGTCGCCTTTCGATGTGTGCCCTGCATGCATCGGTGCCTCCCCTTGGCCGGCCGGATCACGGATGCCAGCCAAGTTAGCACGCGACGCAGCGACTCGCTCGCAGGCACCGCTCGTATGCCGTGGGAGTTCGCCCGCGGGCTGCTACGGATCCGGCTCGGAAATGCGCGCCACGATGACCCGCGCGGAACTCGGAATGTCGTAGTAGAAGGCGGCGCCGTTGCCCGCCCCGCGCGCCCGGA
This sequence comes from Gammaproteobacteria bacterium, assembly GCA_028819075.1. NCBI lineage: Bacteria > Pseudomonadati > Pseudomonadota > Gammaproteobacteria > Gammaproteobacteria bacterium. The sequence continues at coordinate 128,854 of JAPPMM010000016.1, read as the reverse complement.
AGTCGTGGATGCGGACGCCGCTGGCAGCCAGCCGGCCGTCGAAGGTGCGTGTTCCCGAGGTGGCCAGCGGCACGGCGACCGGCGCGAAGTCGTTGGCGGTGTCTTCGCCGACGGTGGTTACCGGCCAGGGGTAGAAGCCCGGCGGGTCGGGCCGCTCGAAAACCTCCGTGGTGGTCGGGAAATCGTAGGTGGTGAAGTGGGGCACATCGGCGCCCGCCGCGCTCTCGCTTCCGGCGAACGTCATGGCGATGGCGTGGTCGATCAGCAACTGCTCAATCGGCCTGCCGGTGACGGCTTCGATGCCCGCGATTCCGGCCGTGGTGAGCGAGTCGTTCAGCACGCGCATGAAGCGCTCATCCGCCGTCGCGCTGCCGCTCCCCACCACCCAGTCCCGCAGGAAGCGGTGGAAATGCCAGCCCGACCCGTACACGTCCCCGATCTCTCCGTCTCCGTATTGGAAGGTTACCGCGCTCGAATCCGGGGAGATCGCAAAGACGGTGCGGGCCATCGCGGTAAAGGTGCCGTAGGCCTCGGCCCGGGCGTTGCCACCGGTGGACCGGAACGCATCACGCAGGTCATCTCCCGTAACGCGATCCCTCATGGCGGGACCGCCCGCGCGCTGCCACGCCAGGCGCGAGGACACTTCCTTGGCGATGTCGGCGGTCCCTTCCTCGATCCAGAACGGATGAAATCGGCTGGCACTTCTTCTGCGGTAGCCCTTGTACAGCGAGCTCACGTGCTTCATCTCGTGCACGATAGTGCCCAGCGCCCAGAAGTCGTTGCCGCTGATGTCGTCGATGGACTCGGCGTCGAAGTGGATCAGCTCCATTTCGTTCGATGCCGGACAGGAGTTGCGCGAGAGCGTCATGTCGGCGGACCAGACGTAGGCCAGGGTGGCGCCCGGCAGGTCGGGACGGATGAGCACGTTCACTATGCCGTCCCCGTTCACGTCGCTTACGCCGCCGAAATAGCGCCGGATCACCTCGTCCCCGTAGTCGGCATAGTAGTCGAGGATCTGTCGGACATTGTCGGGCGAAGAGGTTGTCTGGTATTCGTAGAAGGCCAGATGTTCGTTTTCGGCAACCAGCCTGGCGGTTACCGTGGTGTCGACCGTGCAGGCGCCGGCGAACGCGTCGCTGAGACGGATGGCCAGTTCCTCGGGCGCACGGCCCCTCCCGGCCCCGCCGCGGGTCGCCTGTGCCACCTGTTGCGAGAGATCCGGAAGGATCGGCAGAGGTCCTTCCGCCGATAGGCGCTCCATCAGTTCGGCCTCGCTGCGGCGCAAGCGCTCGTGGCTCCGGGCGTAGGCGCGTTCCCGTTCGAGCAGTTCGTCCAGCCAGGGGCCCCCGATGGAGGTCGCCTCCTGGCGCGGGGCGCCGCCCGCGCGTTCCGAACTCGCCACCATCGGCGCGGCAGCCGCCGTGAAGCTTCCGGCAACGCTGAGTCCGACATCGTAGACCCGCGGATTCTCCGGCGTCTCGGTTCCCACCATGGTGACGCGATAGTAGGCGCCGGCCTGCGGAGCCCGGACGAAGAAGCCGCACTCCCCGCGCTCGCCCTCCCGGAAGACCTGGTAGTCGCCTACATCGAGGCCCAGCGCGCCCTCGCACACGCGCAACGACAGCGCCGCACTCGCCCGTCGCCCCTGGGCGTTGGTCACGCTGACGCGGAATTCCGTGAACCCCACGGAACGCGGCGTGCCGGCGATCAGCCCGTTGCTCGTGAAGGCAAGGCCCTCCGGGAGGCGCGTCCCCCCTTCGAGGCTCCACACGAGGCCCTCGGTCGTGCCGCCGCGCGCGGTCAGCTGCTGGGAGTAGGGGATTCCGATGCGGCCGACGTCCAGTGACTCGGTGGCGATGAACAGGTCCGCGGCACCGACGAAGTCGTGCTCGAGGTTCTGTCCCGTCGTCAGAGTCCGGGTAAAGCTGGTTGCGTCGAAGGCGAAACCGGCGGTGGTCAGCAGGGATACCGTGTACTCGCCCGGACGCAGCGCCACGAACTCGTAGCGGCCGCTGGCGTCCGTCGTGTCCGCCGCCTGCTGCAGGCCGGTCATGCCCAGCGCGATGCCCTCCACCGGTTGCGGCTGACTCCCCTGGGTCACCGCAAGCACCCTGCCCCTGATGGAAGAGGTGCGCAGGTACTCGCCGGGAAAGTCCGCGCGCACCTGCTGGCCGGCGGAAGTGATGGTGACCGATGCGGTGGTCCGCGAGAAGGTCACGTCGTTGGGGATCCCGCTCGCGAGCGTCACGGTGTGCGATCCCGCAGGCACCGAGACGAACTGGAAGCCACCGTCGGCGCCCGTCGCGGTCGACTGGGCGGCTGCCCCGCTCAGCGACACCAGCACGCCCGGCAACGGCGCGCCCTCGACCGTGACCTGCCCGATGACCGTGCCCGTCGGAGCGGGTGGCGGCGGGCCCGGATCGACCGTGCCGCCCTCTCCGCCGCAGCTGGCGGCGAACAGCCCGGCCAGCACCCCCGCCGGCAATACTCGCAGTCTCATTGTGGATCTCCATGGCAACCTGGCCGCAGCGTCGGAAAGATGCGACCGAGGAGCATTTGCCTCATCAGTATTGCCTGAAAGCTAGTCGTTCGTTCCCCGACAGGTCATGGGGGCTGGGTAGCCGGCTCCGTCACCGTGAGGGTCGCCGCGTCGGCGTCCAGGCGCGCCCTGGTCAACACCGGGATGATGCAGTTGTGTTCCGTGTGACCGAAGGGCAGGTCGGTGACCGAGGGGACGCCGAGCCGGCCGGCGAATTCCGCGAGCACGGCGGTGATGTCGCCGGAGCCCTCGCGCACTCCGGTGAACCGTCCGAAGGCGAGTCCCGCGACGCCGTCCAGGACGCCGGCGCGCAGCAGCTGGTGCAGCATCCGGTCCACCCTGTAGGCGGGCTCCCCCACATCTTCGAGGCACAGGATGCGGCCGCGCGCGGAGATGGCATCCCGCGACCCGCAAAGTGACGCCAGGATCGCGAGATTCCCGCCGATGAGCCTGCCTTCCGCGCTCCCTCCCGAGAGCGCGTGGGGAGCGGGATCTTCGGGCCGGGGCGACAGCGGTCCCGGAGCTTCGCCGGGGAAGAGCGCGGTACGGAACGACGCCTCGGTTTCCGGGGGGAAGTCGGCCCCGGGGTGCGGCCCATGGAAGGAGGCTATGCCTTCTCTAGCGTGGAGGGCGTGGATGTTGGTGTTGTCGCTGAAGCCGATGAAGGGGATGGGGTCGCGGCGCTGGCGCGCGAGATCCAGCCCGTCGAGGATTCGCAGGGTCCCGTACCCGCCCCGGAGCGCCCATACCGCGTCGGTCGCCGGGTCGTCGAAGGCGGCCTGGAGGTCCGCGAGCCGCTCCTCGTCGCTTCCGGCCAGATAGCCCCGCCGCCGGGTCGCCGCCGGGTACACGACGGGTCCCAGCTCGAGCTTCCGGCAGCGATCGACGGCCTTGTCGAGCACACCGGCCCCGAGCGGCCCCGCCGGGGCTACGAGCGCCACGCGCGCGCCGGGACGAAGCGCTCGCGGCCGGAGCGGCGGCTGGGCGGAAACCCGGAGTGTCATCCGACCGCCGCGCTCCCGTGCGACTTCGCACCAAGCGCAGCACGCTCCGAGCCCAGCCCGGCCAGCAGCCGCTCGTGGATGCCTCCGAATCCCCCGTTGGACATGATCAGCACCACGTCGCCGGGGCGCGCCCCGCGGACGATGCGCTTCACAATGCCGTCGACTTCCGGTTCGTAGTCGGCTACGACGCCCTGGGCGCGCAGCGACGCGATCAACTGCGCAGGGTCCAGCCGGATCGCGTCATCGTAGCGCTCGGGTCGGAAGAGCCCGGCCACAACGGCGTGGTCGGCCTCGGCCAGCGCCTCCCCGTAGGCTTCCTGGAATTCCCGCCGCTGAGCGGTGTAGCTGCGGGGCTCGAAGACGGCGATCAGCCGCCGGCCGCGGAACCGCTGCCGCGCCGCCTTCAGGGTGGCGGCGACCGCGGTGGGGTGGTGCGCGAAGTCGTCGACCACTGTGACGCCCCCCGCCTCCCCGTGAACCTCCATGCGGCGCCGGACGCCCCTGAAGGTGCCTAGACCCTCACGGATCGCGTCCCAGGGCGCGCCGGCCGCGGCCGCTGCCGACATCGCCGCCAGGGCGTTCAGCACGTTGAAGTCGCCCGCTAGCCGCATCTCCACCTCCCCCAGCATCGTCCCGTCCCGCCGCACCGCGAAGCGGGTGCCCGCCTCCCCGCCGCGTATTCGCTCGGCCCGCCATAGGGGATGCGCGGGGGCACCCTCCGCAGTCGCCGTCCCGGTGTCGGGCGCACCGATGCCGAAGGACTGGACGGGCGCGCGCGACACACCGCACATCGCGCGCAGCGCCGCCGAATCCCAGCCCGCCACCAGCGTGCCCGCCCGAGGCACCAGGTTGATGAAGCGCTCGAAGGCGAAGCGGTAAGCGACGTCGTCGCGAAAGATGTCCGCGTGGTCGAACTCGACGTTGTTCACCACCGCCGTCCAGGGCAGGTAGTGCCACATCTTGGGGCCCTTGTCGAAATACGCGGTGTCGTACTCGTCCGCCTCGATGACGAAGAACTCGGAGTCCGTTAGCCGGAACGAGATGCCGAAGTTCTCCGGGATGCCTCCGATGAGAAACGAAGGATCGAGCCCCGCCGCCTCCAGCAGCCATGCGACCAGGCTTGCGGTGGTGGTCTTGCCGTGCGTTCCCGCCACCGCGACCACATGGCGGCCGGCCAGAAACCGCTCCTTGATCACGGCGGCCGCCGAGGTGTAGCGGAGCCGCCGATCCAGCACCTCCTCGAGCTCGGGGTTGCCCCGGCCGATCGCGTTGCCCACCACGACCATGTCCGGATCACCGGCCAGGTTGGCGGGATCGTACCGGTCCGCGTACTCGATGCCCAAATCGTCGAGCATCAGCGACATGGGAGGATAGACGCCCTGATCGGATCCGGTCACCCGGTCGCCGCTCGCGCGCAGGAGCCCGGCGAGCGAGGCCATCGCGGTGCCCGCAATCCCGATCAGGTGATAGTGCATGACTTCCCGGGAAACCCGGATGTGTCCCCTTGGCGCATCACCCTGCTTGCCGCTGCGGCGATATCCGTCGCGCGGTGTCCATCTCGCGCATCCATCCCGCGACAAGCGTGCCCACTGCGATGACCGCCAGCACGCCACCCAGCCGCGCCCCCGGATACGGTCCGGTTGCGACCTGCGCGAGGAGGCCGGCGCATGTCAGGGTCCCGACGATGCCGGGCATCAGCGCCGGCGCCGCTGCACCGAGTCGCGCAAGCGCGAAGAAGACTGCACCACCCAGGAGGGCCGTCGGCACCCACGTGAGAACCGACTCCTCGAGCGGCCCGGGAACGAAGAAGACTCCGGCCGCCAGCATGCAGACCCACAGCGCGATGCGCCAGCGGAGGCCGGCGCCCGACCTCCGCGCCAGGCCGCTCATCAGGAGCAGCCCGGTCGTTCCAAAGAGAAACCCTGCAGTCGCCCCGAGCGGCCCGGCCAGGGTTGGGATGAAGGAGTTGGCCCCCGTCACGTCGGGCCACGCGGGCAGCCCCCCGGCGATCCACTCGGCGAGCGTCACGACACCCAGCAGGGCAGCACCCAGGGCCATGGCCAGGGCGAGTGAGCGCGATGCCGGCCTCTCGGCCTGCCCATCCCGCCCCTCTCCGAGCCATCTGTGCGCGAGCGTGGCGCCCAGACCGATCGCTCCCGCTCCGAAGAGGAGCCCGAGAAAGCCCGCGAAGGCGGCAATCCCCGCCTGAAGGCCCCACGGCTGCGCCGGCGAGAAGATCGCCTCGGTGGCCGGCCAGGAGTTCGCCTGTCCGAGACCCAGCGCCACCGCGGCGAGCAGGGCAGCCCGGACGAACAAGCGCGTGTCCAGTCCGCGTCTGGCCCAGGTGACCACCGACAGGACGCATGCCCCGGCGAAACCGAGCACGAGCACCAGTGCAGCGGACAGGTTCACCAGGTTGCGGAGCGCCTCGCCGTCCCTGCGGGCGAGTTCCCACTCCTCGGGCACGTTCACGAAGCGAGTCACGTCCACGATCTCGTCGCCGGCGAGCAACACCGTCAACCGCGCTTCCCCGGAGAACTCCGAGAGGACCGCCCGGTCCTCGAAGGTGAATCGCCAGTCGGTGCGCTCCGGCCGCGCCGTCTGGACGGCGCCGACTTCGTCCATGGACTCCGCGGCCATCCCGTACCTCGCCTGGATGGCGGCGAGCGCGGCCACTCGCGCATCCTCCTCCTCCAGCCGAGCGCCCGGACGTGCCTCGGGGAGAATGTGGCGGAGCCGCAGAGGTTCGCCCGCCGCGTCGAGGTGGACGTGCAGTTCCTCGACGCGCTGCTCGGGGTCGGCGCTGAAGTCCACGAAACGGACGATCCAGCGGAGTCCGGACAGATAGGTCCCGAGGAGGCCTTCGTACACGTCCGGGCCGGCTTCGTCAAAGACGTACTGGTCGGCATCTCCTCGACCGGACACCACCTGGGCCAGCGCTGTCCACGACTCCACGGCGTGCCCGCGCCGCTCCAGCGTGTCCAGGGCGACGGCGATCGCCTCGCCCCTGGTCGCGGTCAGCCGTGGCGCGCCGCCGGCGTCGCTGAACGCACCGGCACCCCAGGCGGAGACACCGATCGCACCCAACGCGTACACCAGCTTGCGCCGCGAGAGGAAACCCCGGGCGGCCGAGGATACCTCTGGAGTGGGCGACTCGCCACCGGCCTCCGCGCCCGACTCCGCCTCGGCGTCCGGTTCCTCCGCGGCGGGCGGTTTCCAGGCACGGTTGTATGCCCATTTCGGCGCCTTTGCGCGCGCGCCGACCTTCAGCCGCGCGCCGACCACAATCAGGAGCGGAGCCAGCCCGGCCGCCACCACGACCACCCTGTCCAGGAGAATGCCGGGCGCGGATGACGCGAAGAGGGGAATCGACAGCAGCGAGAGGTTGTAGGTGAAGTGCGAGAGGATGGTCGGCACGAGACCGAAATACAGGTAGATCACGCCCCAGAGCAGGGCGGGAACCGTGAGCTCCACCACCCGGGCGTAGGCCGGCTGCTGAGGGTAGTTGGCGTGACCGGCGGCGAAGACCACGGCCTGCAGCGCCACGGCGCCCCAGATCCAGAGGCTCTTCCGTCCGTACCGCGCCGCCAGCAGGGTCGCGCACGCGATGGGGATGGCACGGAACGCGCTCTCCTCCCAGAAGGCCGCGAAGAGCGAGGTCGAGACCGCCACAAGCCAGGGCTGCGCGGTCGCAAGCAGGTCCGGCTGGACGACTGCCTCGGCGGGAGACCACCAGCCTTCGAGCCGGGACGTGGCCAGGTAGAAGAGCACCACGTAGCCGAGTTGCGTTCCCAGGAGCAGGTACGCGCCGGCGGTTCGGCCGAGCGCAGGCATGGACGCCGCGACCTGGGGCGACCAGAAGCGCCACTGCTGGAGGTGCCCGGGGAACGCTTGCCGGCCGAGCGATTCCCCGGCGAGGTAGATGAACGCCAGAAGCGGAGCGCCGAGCGCGGCGGTCGCCCCTGCCAGTACCAGTTGCTGGGCCAGGAACGTCTGGACCGAGACGGCGGGGTCGTAGCCCATCCAGCTCAGCGGGAGGGTGTTCACGATCCCGAGGCCGAGCAGCACGGCGGTGACGGCGCCCCAGACGAGGGCCGGACGCCAGACGATCAGACGCTTCCTCATGAGGAAGGCCGTGCCGCCTACGCCACCCACAAGCAGGAAGAGGACGACGAAAACCGATTGCGATGCGAACGCGATCGCATCGTTCCTCGACCGCATGTCCCGGTAGCGCTGGGAGAAGGCCTCCGGCACGAAGACGAAGTGCGCAAGCTCGGAGGCACGCTCCCCTGCTACGCGGAGCCGCAGCCGAAAGCGGCCCTCCTCCACCGTCGCGTCCATCCGCTCGAACACGAACGTGTGGTCCACGCGTCCGCCGGGCTGCGTTTCCTGGGACGATTCGAGGAGCTCGAACAAGGAAAGATCCACCCCCCACTCCCCCGCCGTCCCGTCGGCGACGGCTCGAGCTTCGGGCTCGGCGAGATTGCCGCTACCCGGATCGTCTTCGGAGAGGCGCAGACGGAACCCGTACGGCTCGCCCGCCGGCGTAAACCGAACCTGACTTTCCTCGACCGCCCCTTCCTGGAAGCGTCGCACCGTCCACACGTACGGCTGATGGATCCCGCGCTCGGCGAACTCGACAAACGCGTCCCTTCCTCCCGCTTCCAGTTCGACGTAGGACTGTACTTCGGGGTCCGTCTGGCCGAACGTGGCGGCCGTCCGAGCGTCTGGCGGGTCCCATCCGTACTGCCGCGCCAGAGTGTCCGCGCGGGCGACGGCGGCCTCGCGGTCCATGGCGAGATCCAGCGTGACGATGGGGAAGGCGGCGGGGAAGAACCGGATCGCGACGACGACGCCGGCGACTCCGAGGAGTCCGAAGAGGATCCAGGGGCCCGGCCGACGCATCATGTCATCCTCCCGGCAAACGCGGCGACGCCTAGCCGAACAGCAGCCGCACGACCCAAACAGCGAACAGCATCGCCGCGATGTCGGCCGTCAGCCCGGCGGGAATGGCGTGCCGGGTGCGCTTGATGTTGACGGCGCCGAAGTACACGGCCACGACGTAGAAGGTCGTCTCGGTGGAGCCGAACATCACCGCGGCCATCTTGACGAACAGCGAGTCCTCGCCGTACCGGGCGACCATGTCCGCGACCAGCCCCGCCGAGCCCGAGCCGGTAAGCGGGCGGATGATCGCCATGGGCAGCACCTCGGCCGGGAATCCGATCGGCTCCAGCACCGGGTTCAGCAGCGCGATGAGCGCGTCCATCGCCCCGCTGGCGCGGAACATGCCGATAGCGAACAGGATGGCCACGAGGTAGGGGATGATGCGCACCGCCACCCCGAACCCCTCCTTCGCCCCCTCGACGAAGGTCTCGTAAACCGGCACCCGCTTGTACAGCCCGTACAGCGGGAAACCGACCAGAATCACCGGGATGACGAAGGCGGAGAAGAGCCCGATCAGCTCGCGCGCGAGTTCCATGTCAGCCCTCCCCGCGGCGGGACGCGTCCCCGCCCGGCGCCCGGCTGGCCGGCCGCTGCCCCTGGTTGGGATCCGATGCGCGCGAGCCCGGCAGCCTCCCGTAGAGCCGGGCGGCCACGACCGCCACGACCAGCGACAGCCCGGTGGTGATGATGATGGCGAAGATGAGCCGGTTGATCTGGAGGCCGAGGAGCGCGAGCAGCAGCACCGGGGGCACCAGCTGGACGCTCGCCGTGTTGACCGCGAGGAGCATCACCATGGGGTTGGTGGCGGTGTCCTCGCTCGGGTTGAGCTTCTGCAGCTCCTCCATGGCCTTGATCCCGAAGGGCGTCGCCGCATTGCCCAGCCCGAACATGTTGGCGGTGAGGTTGAGCGCGATCATGCCGAGGGCGGGATGGTCGTCGGGCACGTCCGGAAAGAGCGGCCGCAGCACCGGACGCACCACGCGCACGATGGCGTAGATGATGCCCGCCTCCTCCGCGATCTTCATGACCCCGAGGAAGAGCGCGAGCACCCCGATCAGCCCGATCGCGATCCCGGCTGCGGTCTCCGCGAAGTCGAGCGCCGCCGCGCCGATGGCGGTCATCTTCACGAAGCGGACGGGCTCGAACTGCACGGTCGCCTGAGCGGCCGTGGGGTCGTCGCCCAGCCCCAGCACGGGCGACAGGAACCCCTCGACGATCCCCTGAAGCTCGTCGTCGTTCGAGCGCGACACGCCCCGGATCGTCTCCAGCGGCTCGGGAAGCGCGGCTCCCGCATCGAAGCGCAGCACCATTCCCTCGCCGGTGCGCAGCAGGACGCCGTCGTAGCTTTCCGCTGGGCTCTCGTCCGTGCCGTAGAAGTCCTGGTAGACCCCGGCGTTGATGCGAATCCGCACCGGTGTGCGCCCACCGCTGGCGGCGGTGCCCTCGGGAAACTCCAGCACCACCGGGAGCGGCTGGCCGTTGCGGTAGGTGTCCCGGCTGAGATCGCCGATGTCGGAAACCCCCGCGAAGACGAAGGCCGAAATCAGCAGAGCCGCCCAGATGTAGTTGAGCAAGCCGTCGTTTCCCGTGATCGAGTGGCTGGATGGACGCTCGACGGGCCGGCGGACACCTTACCGGCGCGCGGGGTTATGATAGCAGTCATTTTCCGGCCCGGCACGATTCCGGGCCCTCGCTCGCCGACCCAGGCCGAACACACCATGCGCTCCAAGCCCCTGACGCTCGCCGCCGCGTGCGTGTCGCTGCTGCTCTCCTGTTCCGACGCCCCCACGGGCCCAGAACCCACGACGCCCGTCGACGTCGGTCCCAACTGCTCGATCAACACCGACCTGGTCTTTGACGGTGGCGTGGGGGTCGATGGCATTCCGGCCCTCACCAATCCACCCATGGTGGGGATCTTCGACCAGCAGACCGGCTTTCTGTGGGAAAGCGACCGCGTGATCAGCTTCGAGCTGGACGGACAGATGTTCGCGGTGCCCCATCGCATCCTCTGGTGGCACGAGATCGTGAACCTGACGCTGGGCCAGCACCGGGTCGCCGTCACCTATTGTCCCCTCACCGGATCGAGCATCGTGTTCGACCGCAGCGAGGTCGCGGGGGCCGAGTTCGGAGTATCCGGGCTCCTCTTTCAGAACAACCTGATCATGTACGACCGCACGGACGGGGAGCGCTCGCTCTGGCCCCAGATGCTGCGCGAAGCCGGCTGCGGCTCCAAACTGGGGCAGCCGCTGCCGCTGATCGCCTCCTCGGAGGTCACCTGGGACCGCTGGCGCGGTCTCTATCAGGACGGCCTGGTGGTGGTGCGCCCCGACGGCGGCCTGAGCACGACCTACGACCGCTATCCATACGGCGACTACGAGAGCCTGGAGAACACCCAGCTGTTCTATCGCCAGCCCGTCACCGACGCCCGCCGGCCGGTCAAGGAGCGCGTGCTCGGGATCCTCGACGATGCGGACGGCGGCAAGGCGTACCCCTTCGGTGAACTCCAGGGGGACGGGTCGCCCGTGACCGTGGTAAACGACATGGTGGGCGGGAGGCCGGTCCTGGTGGTGTGGGACAGTGCCGGGGAGGCGGCGTTCGCGCTCAACCCCGTGGTGGACGGACAGACCCTCACCTTCGAGTTCACCGGAGGCGACATGGTGGACGCCGGGACGGGTTCGCGCTGGCGGACGGACGGGGTAGCCATCGCGGGGCCCATGGAAGGCACCCGCCTGGAGCCGGTCGAAGGCGCCTACATCGCGTTCTGGTTCGCGTGGAAGGCCTTCCAGCCCAGAACCGAACTCTGGGAGGCGAACTGAGTCAGTTGCCCCCCCGCAGCTCCTGCGCGGCCGACCGGAGCATGGCCACGGCGGCGTAAAGCACCACCACCACGACCAGCCAGCGCATCACGTCGAGCGGCAGCGAGCGGACGATGAACGCCGCCGCAAGCACGGCGGGGATGCCCCCGATGGTCAGCCCCAGCGCCGCCTTCAGCCCGTAGCGGCCCGCCCGCGCGAAGCGGATGCCCGCGACCGCCATGAGGAAGGCGGCGGATCCCATCATGATCGGGAAGGCCACCGCGGGGGTCATGCCGATGGCGCTGACCACGATCATGGTGGGCGCGTACATGCCGATCCCGATGGTCATGAGCGCCCCCAGCACGAACAGGCAGACGGCGGAGATCACAAGGTCGGCGCCGGCTACTCCGGTTGCCTCACCGCCCACCGGGTCGGTGCCGAAGATGGACCGCAGAAAGGTCGCGGCCGCGATCAGCAGCGCGACCCCCATGCCGATCTGGATCCAGTGGCGCGGAAGGCGGGTCACGACCCCCGCACCCAGCCACGCCCCCAGCACCGCCGCGGCAATCAGGGTAAACAGGGTGAGCGGCTCCACCAGGATGATGGTCATGAAGATGAAGGCCTGGATGATGACGGGCGGGGTGTGGCCGGTCATCATGGTGCCCGGGATTTCGTCGTCGGGGACGGTCTTCGCCAGCTTGTAGAGCGATGTCGTGGGCGCGAAGGAGCCGATCCCCAGGGTGTCGAAGAAGTTGGTGCCGAAGCCCACCACCAGCTCGAACAGATTGGGCTTGCCGCGGGTTCCGCCCCTTCCCGAGCCATCGCCCGCCGTCGCGCGCGCGGAGGTTACCCAGTGGTAGACGAACATCAGGGCAATGATGGCCAGGGCCGTGAACAGGTACAGCCGGGGGTCGCTGGTGTCGAACACGTCCGTTCTCCGCTGGAGGAAACCAGGGTTGTGCGCGCCGGTGGAAATCCCGGGGAAGTCCGCTCGCCGCGCGGCAACTCGTTTGATTCGAGGCCGATCGGTCGCTAACGGTACGTGAGCAGTTCGCCATGTGCCAGCAAGAGGAGAGTCGGAGATGCGCGCCACACGAATCCGCGTCGGGAGTCAGAGCAGTCATGGAGGATCCGGATCGTTCCTCCGCCGGTTGGCGGATCCGCGCCTGGGCCCGGCGGTGGCCATCGTGCTGGCGGCCGCGTGCGCCGCCCCGGATGGTGAGAGCGGCAGCCCGGAGGCGAACCCGTCCGCACCGGAAATGCGCAGCGCCGAGCCGGCGGGCGAGGCCGATCACTTCGTGCCCTCCACCCCCGAGAACGTCGCCTGGGGCTGGTTCCCCATCGACAAGGCGCCCGTGTTGCGGGTCCAGCCGGGCGAGACCGTGCGCATCAACACCCTCACCCACGCCGGCGCCACCCAGAGCGAAGAACCGGTGGCCTACCTCACCGGTCTCGGCCTGCCGCGCGACGAAATCCTTCAGGACGTGCTCGACTTCTGGGCGTCGCGCGAGGGTCGCCCTCGCGAGGGACGGAGCGGCCACGTCATCACCGGTCCCGTCTACGTCGAAGGCGCCGAGCCGGGAGACGTGCTAGAGGTCGAGATCCTCTCCATCGAGACCCGGGTGTCGTGGGGCATCAACAACACCTCCGCCCGGGGCGGCGTGTTCTCGATGGACTATCCCGGCGCCCGTCCCGACGATCCGGCGCTCGACATTCCGCCCGGAACCCGTCACGTCATCCGCACCGGGGAGGTGGACGGGCGTGAGGTGGCCCTCATCTCCGACGACATCCACGTGCCGCTGGCGCCCTTCATGGGGATCCTTGCGGTCGCGCCCGATCCGGTGGTGGGCCAGCCGGGCGTGACCGTGCCCGGGGTTCAGGGCTCCCGGCCCCCCGGCGCCTTCGGCGGCAACCTGGACGTCAAGGACCTCAAGGCCGGCACCACCCTGTACCTGCCCGTCTTCCACGAGGGCGCGCTCTTCTACACCGGCGATCCCCACGGCGCGCAGGGCGACGGTGAGGTGAGCGGCACCGCGATCGAGCAATCGCTCTCCGGCGTGTTCCGCTTCGCCGTGCACAAGGACCGCAGCATCTCCGCGCCGCGCGCCGAGGACGACGAGTACTACATGATCATGGGCATCGACCTGGATCTCGACCGCGCCGCCCGCCACGCCACCAGGGAGGTCGTGAACTTCCTGGGCGAGGAGAAGGGGCTGTCGCCCGCCGAGGCCCTCTCCCTGGCGAGCATCGCGGTGGACTTCCGGGTCAGCGAGGTGGTCGACCTGACGCAGGTCGTCACGGGGTACATCCCGAAGAACATCTTCCTCAGATAGGAATCCGCTCGCGCACCTCTTCCGGCGACAGGCCCTCGATCCGGACCCGCTTGCGCCGTGCCCCGGCCCCCGCCACGATGACGATCCGGTCCCTGCCGGTCGAAAGCGTGCGCGCCAGCAACGCCACCACGGCCGCGTTGGCCTTGCCTTTCTCCGGCGGCGCCGCGACGCGCAGCTTCAGCGTATCCCCCATCCAGCCCGTGATTTCGTCCTTCCGGGCCCCGGGAGCCACCTTCACCGTGAGAACCGCCATGAGACGCTTCCTCGCACCGTTTTTCGTTGCGTGGGTCCTGATGGCCCCCGCAGGACTGCTCTTCGCGCTCGAGTCGCGCACCGATTGCCCCACCTGCGTCTTCCCGGGGGAGGAGTGGGAGATCGTTCCCCGGGACGGACTGGCCGGTTTCGGCTGGGACGCCGACGCACTCGGGCTGGTGCGCGACTTCGTGCGCGACAGCGCCAACTCCACCGGCATCGTGGTGGCCGACCGGGGCCGCATCGTGTTCCAGTACGGCGACATCGAGGAGTTGTCGTATCTGGCCTCGGTGCGCAAGAGCATCCTGGCGATGCTGTACGGCTACTGGGTCGAGAACGGCACCATCGACTTGGACGCCTCCATGGCCGATCTGGGCGTGGACGACATCGGCGGGCTGCTCCCCATCGAGCTGGGCGCCACGGTGGACCACCTGGTCACCGCGCGCTCGGGCGTCTACCACCCGGCCTCCAACGGCGGCGACAATCTCTCCGAGGCGCCGCCGCGCGGGTCGCAGGAGCCGGGCACCTACATGCTTTACAGCAACTGGGACTTCAACGCCGCGGGGGCCGTCTTCGAGCAGCTCACGGGCCGCGATCTCTACGACGAAGCCCAGGCGCAACTGGCGATTCCGCTCCGGTTCCAGGACTGGGACCGCTCCATGCACCGGAAGTCCGGCAATCTCTCCATCTCGCGTAATCCGGCGTACCACTTCTGGCTGTCCACGCGAGACATGGCGCGCATCGGGCACCTGATGCTCAACGAGGGCTCCTGGGACGGGGAGCAGATCATCTCGCGGGACTGGGCGCGGCGCATCGTGAGCGTCGTGACCCCGCTCGAGGAGATGAACCCGGACTGGCGCCGGGACGGCTACTTCGGCTACGGCTACATGTGGTGGGTGTGGGACGGCCCGCGCGCCACCGGACCGTTCGAGGGCGCGTACAGCGGGCGCGGCGCGGTCGGGCAGTGGATCACGGTGTTCCCCGCCCTCGACCTGGTGGTGGCGCACAAGACCAACTCGGTGTACGGCCGCACCACCAGCTGGGAGTCGTGGGAGCGGGCGCTCGAGCTGCTCTTCGCGGCGAGGGGAATCGAGATGGAGGAGTGGCCGTGGAGCGGATGAGGATGCGAGTGGACGCTGGGGCCGAGGTCGCGGGCGTGGTAAGCGCGGTCCGAACGCGGCGGTCGTGGCGGGGCGCCACATGCATGCTGGGCGCGCTTGCGGTCGGATGCGGGCCGGCCGGGTCGCCGGACGCTGAGGGCGGCCAGGCCGCGGCGGAACCCGCGCCCCGCAAGGAGATCATCCAGCCCGAGGGGGTGGCCCGGCTGCCGGTCTTCTCGTCCGCGGTGCGGAGCGGCGACCTGATCTTCCTGTCGGGCGCGATCGGGGCGCTCCCGGGCGTGTCGCCGCCCACCCTGGCCGAGGGGGGGATCATCCCCGAAACCCGTCAGACCATGGAGAACCTCGCGGCCGTGCTGGAGGCCGCCGGGGCGGGGTGGGAGGACGTGGTCAAGTGCACCGTGTTCCTCGCCGACATGGCCGACTACGCCACCTTCAACGAGGTCTACCTGGAGTACTTCCCGGAAAACCCGCCGGCCCGCTCCGCCCTGGCCGCGGCCGGGCTGGCGTTCGACGCGCGCGTCGAGGTGGAATGCATCGCGGCCGCCCCGGAGGGCAGCCGGTAGCGGGAGCGCCCGCCTAGTTCATTATGCGCCGGTACGTCGCGTGCCCCACCCCGGTGATCTTTCCCTCCTCGTCCAGGCGCACGTACTCGTTCTGAATCGTGTTGCCGTCCTCTGAGAGGGTGTTGATGATGACCTGGTAGACCCTGCCGCCGCGGCTGTTCAGGATGCGCGTGCTGCGGTCGTCCACGACCTCGACCGCCGTCTCGGCGTTCTCCTGCCCCTCCACCGCGCGGAAGACGCCGTCGAACAGCGTCACGTACCCCCATTCGGAACTCTCGCCGCGCGCATTCGTACTCGCGACCGTGATGCGCATGCCGCCATCCCCATAGGGCTCGTAGGTCATGACGTTGGAGGCCGGCGGGGGCCGGTCCGAATCCATCAGCCAGGCGCCGTACCGTTCCTCGCCCTGGGCTTCGGCCCCTGAAGAGAATGCGAGTGCCGCCAGAATCGCCGTTCCCGAGAGCCATACGTTGCGAAGTCGCATCTCATCCTCCGTGTTGCAGGTCATGCCCCGGCGAGCGGGGTTTGAGACAACATATGCACGGCGCTCGCCTCGTGAAACGTCCGGGATCCGCGACATCGTCACCGGCGGCGGCGGGCGCGGCAACGATTGACCTTCACGGACACTTTCGCAGATCTTCCTGCGCCCGGATCTTCCCGGGCCGCGTCACCCCGTTCACCCGCCGGAGACCATGACCAGACTCGCCTTCCTGATTCCGCTCTTCGCCCTCCTCCTCGCAGCATCCGTCACCGCCCCTTCCCTCGCCGCCCAGGACTTCGAGCGTCCGGAGGACTGGCAGGTCCGCTTCGACGAGCCCGGCGCCTCGGAGGAACAGCTGGAGATGTTCGTTTCGATGCCGCCCGGGTGGCACGTGACCTCGGGCCCCGCCGCGATCTACTGGGGCCCGGAGATGGAGGCTTCGGGAGAATACCGCATCGAGATGGAGGTCTTTCTCTTCGAACCGCAGGGGATGATGCGCGAGGCGTTCGGATTCTTCGCCGGCGGGCTCGGCCTGGACGGCGACGACATCGAATACACCTACTTCCTCATCCGCGACGGGGGCGAGTTCATCGTCAAGCGCCGCGAGGGCCCTGACGCGCCCACGATCCTCCCCTGGACCGGCCACGAAGCCATCCTGGGCTGGGCCGACCGCGGCGACGGGGCCACGGCGAAAAACATCCTCGCCGCCGAGGCGGACGCGGACGAGGTGCGGTTCTTCGTCAACGATGCCCAGGTCGCCGCCCTGCCGCGCTCCGAAGTCGCGATGGACGGGATGTACGGCTTCCGCGTCAACCACATGCTCAACCTGCACATCTCGCGGCTGGAGGCGATGCCGCTGGACCCCTAGGACGCTGGCGGCTTCCTAGAAGTCGTGCCGCACCCGGAACATCACGAACCTGCCCAGGGGCGCGGCGCCGATGAACTCGGTGTGGTTGCTGTCGAACAGGTTGTTGGCGGTAACCGACAGCGTCGTGCCCGGCTGGAAGGGGAGCCGGTAGCTCAACGACGCGTCCATGACCTGGTAGCCATCGATCACCCCGATGTAGGTCCCCGAGTTGATCGGGAATCCCGCCGTCATGCGCACGCGTCCCTGCGCCGAAAGCCCGCTCCCCTGGTTGGCATAGGTGAACCCGAGAGATCCGTTGTGGCTCGGGGCGTTAAGCGCGACGTCCTCGATGTCGTTGCAATCATCGTCGGTGCTGTTGAAGCACTCGGCGCTCTTCCACGAGAAGTTGCCGTTGAGGCTGAGCTGGTCGGAGAGGAGCACCTCCAGGGCCAGGTCGGCGCCCGAATACCACACGTCTCCGAAATTGCGGTAGGTCAGCAGCAGGTCGTGCGAGGCTGACTGGTCCGCGGCCAGGGTGCCCAGCGGAAGACTCGCGATCGCGCCGACAGCCACGGCAAGGGGGCCTTCGATGAGCGCGGGCGGGATCAATCCGGCCCGAATGAGCGGGTCCAGCCGGTGCAGCACGAACGCCTGAACCGAAGCGGGATCGAAGAAGACGTTGGGCGTCTCCACCCGGAGCGAGCCCACGAAGTTCTCGATGCGCGTGCGGTAGACATCGGCGGCGAGTAGCACCCGATCGTTGATCAGGCCCTTGTATCCCACCTCGAAGCTGTTGTGAATGGTGGGCACGAGGTCGGGAACGTCCAGCACCCCCGGACCCGCCAGCGTGACGAACGGATCCGTGGAACCGGCGCCCGCGGCGGCGACGTCGAAGCGGCGGAACAGGGTGCCGAGTTGAGGATCGCCGGCTCCGGGGTTCAGGAGCATGGCTCCCAGCGTGGGGAGCAGGGGCACGAGCGCGGGCGGAAGCTGCGACGCAAACTGCGGAAGCAGCGTCTCGATCACCGGATTCCAGAACACGGCCGCGTTGGCGGGCAGCGCCTGACCCGGCATCAGGGGCGAATACATGCACCGGGACTCGACTCCGCCTTGACACTGGCCGCCGAAGGTGTAGCCGCCGAGCGGCACCCCCTGCGAGCGGATGCCGTAGCTGATGCCGGGAAGGATCGGGATATTCGCCGCGAGGATGTCGAGGAACAGGTTGTTGGTGGAAGGCGTCGAGAAGGCACGGTTGTAGGTGAAGCGGATGTTCTGGCCCTCGGTCGGCGTGAGCACCAGCGCCACGCGCGGGGAGATGCTGGTCGTGGTCAGGCGGCTGTGATCGTCGACGCGCACCGCGGCCACCAGATCGAACATGTCCGAGAGCGCGGTCTCGGAATGCAGGTAGGCGCCGACCTCGCGCGAGTCGTCGTCGTCCTCGTTGCGGCCCAGCACCGTGCCCTCCGTGCGCGGGTTGGTGCCGATGAGGTCGACGCCGTAGGTGAAACTCTGCCGCTCCCCGACATCGAAACCGTGCTGAATCTGCGCGGACATGATGTACGACTGGTCCACGATGTCCTGGCCGGTGCGCAGCAGGTAGGTGTCACCGGCGTTGCTCGTGTTGTAGAAGGCCTGGGCGAAGAACCTGTCCTTCGAGAAGCGGGCCTGAACGTAGGGATAGACCCAGTTCTTGCCCTGCGCGGCGCCGATGCCGGTGAGCACGATGGCGTTGTTCATCTGGCTCATGCCGCCGTTCAGCACGAAGGCGCCCCCGCCTTCGCCGCGGATGTCGGCGCGGGCGTCGAAGGAGTAGCGCTCGTAGAAGAAATCGCGAGCGGCGATCCTGGGGTTCGCGCCGGGCACCGCGGCGGCCCCCACTTCGACGGGATCCCGGTATTCGAAGTCGTTCCCCCGCATGTACTGCCCCGACAGCTTGAACCCGAAACGCTCGGATGGTGCGACCGCCGTCCGGAACTGCCCGGTGAAGATCGAGCGCTCACCCGCCGCCAGCGAAACGGTGGTTCCGGGTCGGTCGATGGGGGACGCGGTGATGATGTGCATCACGCCGGCGGCGGCGTTCGGACCGTACAGGGCGGAGCCCGGTCCGAGCGACACCTCGATGCGGTCGATGTCGAGGTCGGTGGCGGAGATCAGGTCGAAGGCGTTGAAGCGCTGGTAGGGGATGCGCGCGTAGCGATTGTCGACGATCGTGAGCAGCGTTCCCGAGAAGACGTTGTTGAAGCCCCGCGAGACGACGCTCTTGGACGTCAGGCCGGCCTGGAAGATGTCCAGCCCGGGTTGTGTCTGGACGTGATCCGCGGCGGTCGTCGCGATGGTGCGCTGGATCTCGGACGATGACACCGAGGACACCGACGCCGGGGCCTCGAGCGCCTTCTCCTGGCGGCGCGACGCGGTGACCACGACCGGGTTGAGGATCAGGGCCCGCGAGCGGATCGGGATCTCGATTTCCGTGGTCGAACCCGCGTCCACAGCGATGCCGTCGAGGCGGGTGGTTTCGTAGCCGATCAGGGTCACGATCACCGAATGGGTGCCGGCGGGAACCGATGCGGAAAAGTCACCCTCGGCCCCGGTTGCGCCCAGCATCTGCCCCACGATCTCGATCGTCGCGCCCGAGACCGGCGTCCCCGCCTCGGCGTCCGTCACACGGCCCGAGAGTGTTCCCTGCTGCGCCGCGAGAGGGGCGCTGAAGAGAGCTCCCAGGGCGAACATCCAAGAGAGACACCGCCGAAACCTCGTGCTGATCGCTTTCATCGAACTCTCCTCTTATGCGGAAGCCAAATGGCGTCCGGAAGAACGGATTTGTCGTTTCTGTGACCGATATTGTCGCAAGCGTTTCCAAGGTGGTTTTGAGCCTGTCCGAGGGACGGGCAAGGTAACCTGTAGCCTGTCCAGGCTGCTAGGGGCGCGCCCACTCCTCCAGTTGCGCCCTGGCCCGGTCGAAGCGGCCAAGCAGGTTCGGGATGTCGGCGTCTCCGTAGCCGATGACAAGGCGGTTTCGCGCGACGCGCAGCACCTCCGCCAGTTCGCGGGCGGCGCGCATTCTGGCGCCCGGCTCCGTGCTCCCGGCTTCCCCGATCCAGATCGGCGCGGTGTGGGCGAACGGGTAGCTGGCCATCGACGGCCATTCCGTGTTTCCGCCCACCGCGCGCACGGCGACCCACCCGCCCTCCGGAAGGTCGAGCGTCCCCTCGTACCGGCGTGCGCCGGCCCCGGCGAGACCCTCGGATTGCCACGCCACTTCTCCGTTGACGAGCACGTCCACGCGCTCGACCGCGCCCGCGGAACTCAGGTCGAGCGTCCAGGAGGCGGATCCGGACGCCACCACCCCACCCGGCCCCGTCCCTTCCAGGCTGAAGTCCACGAAGGGACCGTTGGTGACGAAGGTGCGGCTCTCCCTGAGGGCGGCCATGTACGCCGGCCAGTTGAGCTGGCCGCCCGTCATCGCGTATACCCTCGTGGTCCCCACCGCCATGGTGCGGAAGAAGTTGTTCATCACGTCGGTGCCGGCGCTGGGCGCCACCGGAATGCCCAGGTTGAGGAAGCGGTGCCACACCTGGGTGGTGGTGGTCTCGTCGCTCCACAGGCAGACCACCTCCAGCGCATCCAGGTCGCCGAGCACCGCGTCCGCCACCAGCTCGACGGGCACGCTGCCCGCAAGGTCCTCGAAGGGCACTTCCGACCACGGCTGGGCGCGCTCGGCGGCGCGCGCGTTCACCGGATGCACGTAGTACCCGAAGCCGCCCCGCGAGCGGGCGTGGCCCAGCGCCTCCGCGTTCTCGCGGTCGTCGGTGCCGTAGACCTGGTAGCCGGGGCCCCACACCCACGGCCAGAAGAAGTCGCCGATGCCGATCAGGCCCACGTGGCCGAGAAAGTGTGAGCGCACCTCCTGGCCGAAGCGGATAAGGGGCCCCTCCCCCGCCCGCTCCCAGCCCCACAGGTCCTGGTCCTCGAAGCGGTTGTGCAGGTTGGCCAGCAGCGGGGTGGCGACGTCGAGCGCCTCGCCCCGCATCATCGGCACCAGGTCGGCCGGGGCCAGGTCGTAGGGGCCGCCGTAGTTCAGGTGGAAGTGGTGCTCCCCCGACACCCATCCCGCGGCGCGCGCGTCCCAGACGGGGGTGAGCGTCAACTCCACCTCGGTGGTCCGGCCGGCCGCCACCTCGACCGTGCGGGCGACCTCGGGGGTCGCGAGCCCCTGCACGGCCGCCACGGTGGCGCTCCCGGCCGGCACGGTGTACTCGGCGATCCCGGTCGAGTAGGCGTACACCCGCCCGCTCTGGCCGTCGAACCAGGGCCGGGAGCCGGCCGGAACGGCGGGGTGGCCGGTTGCGTCCACCACGTCCAGGCGGGCGGCTGCGGGCGGGCCTCCCTCCTCCAGGGTGGTGCGCACCCGCAGCGTGCCAGTCTCGACCCCCCAGTCCCAGGTGCGCACCACGACCTCCTCGGCCGGCCCGCCCGCGGCAGGCACCCGGTAGAGCCGCATCGGCCGGTTGCCGTCCCCGCGCGAGAAGTACACCCACTCCCCGCCGGGCATGCTCCACGCGGGGGTGAGCGGGGTGCCGCCCCCCGTGTCCGGAGGCCCGACCAGCAGGATCGACCCCGCCGGGTTGTCCACGTTCACCAGCCGCAGCTCCCACCCGGCCTGCGTGGGCCAGTTCACCGCCACCATCGACCCGTCGGGACTGAGCACCGGGCGCGCCATGGAGGCGATGCTGCCCTCGAGCAGCGTGCGCGGCCCGGGACCCGCCGGCGATCCGGCGGCGTCCAGTTCGCGCACCAGCACCCGGTCGCCACCGCCGCCGCCCTTGGCCAGGTACACCAGGGCCCCCGCGCCGGGCTGCGGTTTCAGCTCGATCCCCCGGACGTCGGTGATCCGGACCCTCTCCCCGCTCGCGAGCTCGAGCGCCCACAGGTCTATGGTGCCTGCTGAAGCGGACGCGAAATACAGCCGGGAGCCATCGGACGAGAAGGCCGGGTCGAGCTCGATCGCCGGGGTGTTCTCGCTCAGCAGCTCCGCGCCCGTCGCGGCATCCGCCACCACGATCCAGGTATCGCGCGTGTCGTCGCGCACGAACGCGATGCGGGTCCCGTCCGGCGACCAGGCCGGACGCGCGTCCATCGCACCGCCCGAGGTCAGCCGGCGCGCGCCGCCGTCCACCAGGTCCATCACCCAGATCCAGCCGTGCGATGCGAAGGCAAGGCGCGTCCCGTCCGGGGAAGCCGCGGGGTCGATGGGACCGCCGGTGAGGGTGGGCATCTCGTAGCCTTCCAGATAGATCTGGTGCCCGTAGCCCTCAACGCGGGGGTACCGGTTGGTCCATTGGGCGGAAAGCGCCGCCGGTGCCAACGCCGCGGCCAGGACGATCGCGCCCAGCCGCGCAGCCGCCGGAGAGACAGTCCGAACCCGATTCCTGCGTCGATTCATGCTGCGTCCATTCATGCTTCAGCCTCCTTTCCTTCCATCTTCGCCCGGTCGTGGGTGCGCCGCAGCGGAATCTCCGGGATGCGGGCCGCCAGCAACCCGGCCACGAGCGTGAGGAACGCGGCCATCCAGTAGATGCGGTGGGAAGCGCCGGTGAAGGCCAGCCGCACCCGCTCCGCCGAGTCCCGGGCCACCCTCACGCCTTCGGTGCGCAGCGCGTCCGCCCGATCCGCCGTGCCCGCCTCCGCGGCTCGCTCCTCGAAAGCCGCGAGGATCGCCTCCGACAGCCCGACGCCCCCGGTCGAGACGTAGGCTTGCGCCGTCACCCTGCCCCCGGTCCGGTCCCGCAGTTCATTGTCCAGCACGCCGAACGTAGCCGCCAGCGTAAAGGTCAGCACCGCGCCCATGGCCGCCGCCCCCACCGTCGCTCCGGTCTGGCGGAAGAACTGGGAGGCGCTGGTCGCCTGGCCGACGAAGCGTACGTCGGTGGCGTTCTGGATGGCCAGGGTGAAGAGGGGCATGCCGGGCCCCGCGCCCAGGCCGCAGAGGATCATGTACAGATAGACCTGGCCGTACGCCGTGTCGGCATCCATGCGTGCAAGCAGCGCGGCGCCAAGGAAGAACACCGCCGTGCCGGCGACGATCTGGCGCCGGTAGCCGATGCGGCTGGCGACCTGTCCCGCAAGGGTGGCCGAGATCACGATCCCGAGCGAGAACGGGATCAGCACCACGCCCGCTTCGGTAGCGGAAACCCCCCTCGTCGAGACGAGGAAGAGCGGGACGAAGATGTTGACGGAGATGAAGGCGGCGCCGAAGAAGAACGTGGCCAGCGTCGCCCGGCGAAAGACGGCTTCCGAGAAGAGCCGAGGCTCGAGAATCGGCCCCGTCGCGGTGCGCGACCGTCGCACGAACGCCATCAGCAGAATCGCCGACACCGCCAGCAGCCCCGGCGTCGCCCACAACTGCCATCCCCCGCCCGCGGCCGATCCTTCCGCCGCCGCAGACGCCGAAGCCAGCCACGGAAGCCAGGGGCTGGCCTGCTTGTCGATCTGGAGGCCGAGGACCAGCGGCGCCAGACCGCCGACCAGAAGGCCGGCCCCGACGAAGTCCGGGCGCGTCGCCCCCGGAGCCGCCTCCAGCAGCGGCATCCGGCGCAGGATATGCCACAGGGCCACCCCGCCGATGGGCAGGTTGACCAGAAAGACCCAGCGCCAGCCGGAGATCCCGGGCATCCAGCCGCCCGCGTGGTCCGTGAGCAGCCCGCCCAGCAAGGGTCCCAATACGGACGAGACGCCGAAGACCGCGCCCACGTACCCCTGGTACTTGCCGCGCTCGGCGGGAGTGAAGAGATCCGCGATGACGATGAAGGTCATGGCGAAAATGCCGCCCGCCCCGATCCCCTGAATTCCCCTGGAGATCACCAGCTGGCTCATGCCGTCGCCGAGCAGCGGCAGCGGGCCCGCGATCCCGGCCAGGCCGCAGGCGACCGAGCCGCCCAGGAAGAGACCCACGGCCGCCAGCGTCACGTGCCTGCGCGCATAGGTGTCGGCCAGCTTGCCGTAAACCAGCGCGAGCGAGGTCGAGGCCAGCAGATACATGGTCGCCACCCAGGTATAGCGCTCCACCCCGGCCAGGTCCTCCACGATCTTCGGGAGCGCGGTGGCGACGATGGTCTGGTCGAGGGCGGCGAGCAGCAGCGCGAGCAGGATGGCCAGAAACACGGTCATCCGGTCGGCATGGGAGATCCTGCCCTCCTCCGGCCCGGCCCCGGATGCCCCCGGCGCGGTCGCCTTCATGAAGCCTGATTCGGGAGGGACATCGCGCGCGCCTGTGCTCGCTTGCGTGACAAGCGGTGGTTAGGGTACGGGGGCTGGACCAAAGTTAGGCCGCCACGTGCAAGCGGCCAGTTCCCGGCGGGGCGTCGCCGTGGAGCCCATCCCGCATGGAGGAGCAAGTCATGCCTGCCGATCGACGAGAGTTCCTGAAGATGTCCGCGGCGGCGGGAGCCGCGCTGGGACTGGGTGGCGTACCCGCTGCCCGGCTGACGCATCCCGGTCCGGCTCGCGCGCCCGCCGCGCCACAGGAAGCGCCTCGGGCGCTGCGCATCCTCATCCTCGGGGGCACCGGCTTTATCGGGCCCTTCCAGGTGCGCTACGCCCTGTCCCGCGGCCACTCGGTCACGCTCTTCAACCGCGGGCGCTCCAACCCGGGGATGTTCCCCGACGTGGAGACGCTGATCGGGGACCGCAACGGCCAACTGGACGCGCTCCGCGGCCACACATGGGACGTGGTCATCGACAACTCGCGCTCCAATCCCGACTGGGTGCGCCTTTCCGCCGAGTTCCTGCGCGACTCGGTGGACCGGTATTTCTACGTGTCGTCGCGTTCGGCGTACTCGGATCTGAGCAGCGTGCCGATGACGTCCCATGCTCCGACCTTCACCTACGAGACCGCGGGCATCGAACCGGGCTCGGAGAATCTTCCCTACGGCCTCGCCAAGGCGCTCTCGGAGCGGGAGGCGCAGCGAATCTTCGTCGACCGCGCCAACATCGTGCGCCCGGGTCTCATCATCGGCCCGCAGGACGAGACCGACCGCTTCACCTACTGGCCGGTGCGAATCCATCGGGGCGGCGAAGTGTTGGCCCCGGGCGACGGCTCCGACACCGTCCAGATCATCGACGTGCGCGACCTCACCGAGTGGATGATCCGCATGGCCGAGACCGGCCACACGGGTGAGTACAACGGCATCGGGCCGGCCACGCCGCGGCCCATGACGGAGTTGCTGTACGGCATTCGGGCCGTGACCACCGCGGAGACGACGTTCACCTGGGTCGACACCGACTTCCTCATCGAGAGGGGAATGCGCCCTTACCGCGAGATGCCCGTGTGGCGGCCGCCGGTCCCCGGATTCGAGGGCTTCGCGCGCTTCGACCTGACGCCGGAGGTGGAGGCCGGGCTCACCTTCCGTCCCCTCGCCGAGACGGCCCGCGATACGCTCGAGTACCACTTCTCCCGTCCGCCCGAGCGCCAGGCCAACCTGCGAGCCGGCGCCACCCCGGAGCAGGAAGCGGAGGTGCTGGCGGCGTGGCACCGGAGCGGGCGCGAGGAGTAGTTAGACCTCCTCGTCCGGGCCGGAATCCCTCTCCAGCCCCCAAAGCAGCAGCAGGAGCGCGGTGATCATCAGGAAGGCCGCGCCCGCCATGGCGGGAATGGAGATGAACCCGAAGACGGCTACGTAGCGCCCGGAGCAGGGAACCCCGCCCTCGCAGGGGACCAGATCGAGCGTGGGTTGGAACTGGACCGCGACGTGGTAGGCGGCGATGGCCAGACCGGCTACGGGGAGTGGAATGGCGAACCGCCAGATCCTCGCGGAGGGCCGCAGCAGCCCCACCCCGAGCACCACCACCAGCGGGTACATGGCAAACCTCTGATACCAGCAGAACGGGCACGGCACGAAGCCGACGATTTCGGAGAAGTAGAGGCTGCCGGCGGTCGCGATGGAGGCGATGCCCCAGGCCCAGCCGACGACATGACGTTCGTAGCCCGCGAGGGACGTGCGCAGCCAGGCGCGGCCTCCCGGCATGATGAGCCCCGCCAGGAGTGCCAGGGAGGCTGCCGCCCCGGCGACGGAAGCTCCGCCGAGCATCTGCACGATCGCGGGATACAGTGTCATCGGGTCCCTGAAGTGGTTGCGGGAACGATCCGGGTCTCGAGCCCGGTTTCCGAGCCCATGAACCCTGGGGGTTCAGCGCTCATCGCCCCTAGCGTGTCCGAGAAGCGAAAGCTATTCTTATGATTCTTTGAGCTTGAGGCAAAAGCCGGGGCGAACAAATGGCTTGTGGGGCCCCCGCACCGCCGCTCCTCCGGTATACAGCAGCGTGAGGCCAGCATGAATCCTTTTCCCGCCGCGCTCACCACGCTCGGACTGCTTTTCGTGCTTGCGGACCGACCCGTCGAGCCCGTGCCGGCCGCACCCATCGAGGCGGCGTCCGTTGCGGCTTCGGCGACCACGGCCGCCGGCAATCCCGAGCACGCCGCCTCGCTCACCGGCGTCATCCGCATGTACTGCCAGGTGTGCCACAACGACGCCCTCATGACCGGCAACATCTCCTTCCAGGCGTTCGAGGTGGAGTCGGCTCCGGAAATGGCGGAAATCGCGGAGCGGATGATCCGGAAGCTGCGCGCCGGAATGATGCCGCCGCAGGGGTTTCCGCGGCCCGCCGGAGACACTCTCCAGGCGCTGGCCGAGGAACTCGAAACCCGGGTGGACGCGGCCTGGGAGCAGAACCCGAATCCCGGATTCCGCACCTTCCAGCGACTCAACCGCGCCGAGTTCGCCAGCGCCGTCGAGGACCTGCTCGGACTCCAGGTCGACGTCGGGGAGTTCCTTCCCCTCGATACCCGGAGCGCCAACTTCGACAACATCGCCGACGTGCAGGCCCCGTCCGCCACCCTGATGGAGGGCTACCTCAGGGCCGCCAACTACATCAGCCGGGTGGCGGTGGGCGATCCCGACGCGGAACCCAACTCGATTCGCTACCGGCTGCCGCGCACCACGTCCCAGACGGATCGCGTGGAGGGTGCGCCCTTCGGCACCCGGGGCGGCGTATCGGTGATTCACAACTTCCCGGCCGATGGCAAGTACGTCTTCCACATCCAGCCGTATCCCGCCGTCGAGGGCGAGGTCTTCGGGCGCACCTTCGGCAACGAGCAGATGGAGGTGTCGATCGACGGCCAGCGGGTGGCGCTGGTGACCATCGACCGCTGGATGTCGGAGTCCGAGCCGACCGGACTGAACGTCCTCACCGATTCCATCTACGTGCGCGCTGGCCCGCGCCGCGTGACCGCCGCCTTCCTGAAGCGCTTCGAGGGCGAACTGGACGACCTGATCCGGCCCATCGACCACACCCTGGCAGACGGCCAGATCGGCATCGGCTACGGCGTGACCACCATGCCGCACCTGCAGCGGCTCTCGGTCCTTGGCCCATACGAGGTCACCGGCGTGTCCGACACGCCCACGCGGCAGCTCATCTTCTCCTGCCGCCCGACCTCGCCCGAGGAAGCCCGCCCCTGCGCGCGTGACATCGTTTCCCGACTGGCCACCAAGGCCTATCGGCGGCCGGTCGACGACTTCGACGTGGAAGGGCTGATGGCCTTCTATGACCAGGGCGCGGATGAGCGCGGATTCGAGGGCGGCGTGCAGCTTGCGCTGCAGGCGATCCTCGCCAGCCCGCACTTCCTCTTCCGCATGGAGCGCGCCCCGGGCGCCACCGTGGGCACCCCCTACACGATCACCGACGCCGACCTGGCCTCGCGTCTCTCGTTCTTCCTGTGGGGGGCCCCGCCGGACCAGCAGCTCATCGACGCTGCTTCCCGGGGCGAACTCTCCGACGAGGACGGGTTGATGCGGCAGGCGCGGCGCATGCTGGGCGACGCGCGCGCCGCGGAAGGGCTCGCCCGGCGCTTCGGCGCCCAGTGGCTCAGGCTTCAGGATCTCGAGAAGATCGACCCGGACGCGCTCTCGTATCCGTATTTCGACGGAACCCTCGCGGACGCGATGCACCGCGAGACCGAGTTGCTGTTCGCCAACATGGCCATCGAGGATCGGCCCGTGCGCGAGCTGCTGACTGCCGACTACACCTTCGTCAACGAGCGGCTGGCGCGTCACTACGGCATCCCCGGCGTGACGGGGCCGGAGTTCCGCAGGGTCCAGTACCCCGACGAGAACCGGCGCGGCATCCTCGGCCACGGCAGCGTGCTGACCATGACCTCGCACGCCGACCGCACCTCACCGGTGCTGCGCGGCAAGTGGGTGCTGGAGGTCCTGCTGGGAACCCCGCCGCCACCGCCGCCACCGGACGTGCCCGCCTTCGAGGAAACCGAGGGCGCGGACGACGGCCGCTTCCTCACCGTGCGCGAGCGCATGGAGATCCACCGCGCGAACCCGGTTTGCATGTCCTGCCACCAGTTGATCGACCCGGTGGGCCTGGCGCTCGAGAACTTCGACGTTACCGGTGCGTGGCGGATCCGTGACGAGGGGAATCCCGTGGATCCGGCCGGAGAGCTGTACGACGGCACGCTGCTTACGGGACCGGCCGACCTTCGCAACGCGCTCCTGAAGCGCCCGGAGGTCTTCTACCGCATCTTCACCGAAAACCTGATGGCGTACGGCCTCGGCCGGCGCGTCGAGTACTACGACATGCCGACCGTGCGCAAGATCGTGGCGGCGGCGGCGGACAACGACTTCAGGTTCTCCTCGTTCGTCCTGGGCGTCGTGGAGAGCCCGGCCTTCCGCTCGTCGCTGGTGGCGCCGGAGGCCGTTGCCACCCCGGCCGGAAACTGAATTGATTACGCGAGCACCGCATGAGCCGGTGCCCTTGCAGAGTTGTACTTCGAACGGAGTCTGAACGATGAATTTCATCACCGGAAAGAGCATCTCCAGGCGCACGATGTTGCGGAGCATGAGCGGCGTCATTGGGCTGCCGCTGCTCGACGCCATGGTTCCCGCGGGAAGATTGTGGTCGGCGACCGCCGCGGGACGGGCCGCCAACGACACCCGGCTCGTCTTCATCGAACAGGTGCACGGCGCGGCCGGGTGCAACGAGTGGGGTGCTTCCCAGAACCTCTGGGCCCCCGCCGCCGAGGGTAAGGACTTCGACCTTTCCCCCACCAGCCTGCGGTCGCTTGAGCCCTTCCGGAAGTATCTCACGATCGTCACCAACACCGACTCGCGCATGGCGGATGCGTTCTCGCCCGAGGAGATCGGCGGCGACCACTTCCGCACCACGGCGGTGTTCCTCACCCAGGCGCACCCGAAGCAGACCCAGGGCTCGGACCTGCATATCGGGACCTCCATGGACCAGCTCTTCGTCCAGCGCTACGGCCAGGAGACCCCGATTCCGTCGATCCAGCTCACGATCGAGAACGTGGACCAGGCGGGCGGCTGTGCGTACGGCTACGCCTGCGCCTACACCGATACCGTCAGCTGGGCGTCGCCCAGCGAGCCGCTGCCGATGATCCGCGATCCGCGCGCCGTCTTCCAGCAGCTGTTCGGAGCCGGCGGAACTCCGGAGCAGAGGGCCCAGCGCCTGCGCACCGACCGCAGCATCCTCGACTGGATGCTGGACGAGATCACCAGCCTGAAGCGGGAGCTGGGACCCGCCGACCAGCAGCGCGTCTCCCGCTACATCGACAACATCCGCGACCTGGAACAGCGGATCACCCGCATCGAGATGCAGAACACGAGCGGAGAGGAGCGGGAGATCCCCGAGGCCCCCGTGGGCGTGCCGGATGATTTCCGCGAGCACATGGAAGTGATGTTCGACCTGCAGCTACTGGCCTTCGCCTCCGACACCACGCGGGTCTTCTCGTTCAAGCTGGGCCGGGACGCTTCGCCGAGGATCTATCCGGAGAGCGGTTCCTCGACGCCCTTCCACGCGGGCAGCCACCACGGCGGACGCGAGGAGCGGATTCTCGACTTCGCCCTGATCAACACCTATCACGTCGGCATGCTTCCGTACTTCCTGGAGAAGCTGCAGGCGACCAACGACGGGGACGCGACCCTGCTCGACAAGACGATGATCATGTACGGATCGGCCATGGCCGACCCCAACATCCACAACCATGCCCGCTGCCCGCTCTTCATGGTCGGCGGCATGAACGGACTGCTGGAGGGCGAACGGCACGTGGTCGCGCCTCCGGGCACCCCGATGGCGAACGTCATGCTCGATCTGCTGCATCGGCTCGGCCTGAACGAGCTCGAGTCGTTCGGCAACAGCACCGGCACCTTTGCCGTGTAGGCACGCTGCGAGGAGTGGGACAATGGTGACAGGAAAGCGAACTTTCGCACCCTGGTTGAAGCGCACGCTGGCGGTGAGCGCCCTGGTGCTGGTCGCGGCCACACCCGACGAGTCTCCGGTCGCCGACGCGGCGCAGCGGGGCGAGGCGGAGGAGATTCGCAATCTGCTCCGGCAGGGAGCGGATCCGAGCGCGGCGCAGCCCGACGGCATGACCGCGCTGCACTGGTCGGCGCTGAACGACCAGCTCGATATCGTCGAGACGCTCATCTTCGCGGGAGCCACGCTGCAGCCGGCCACCCGCGTGGGGGGCTACACGCCCCTCCATCTGGCGAGCCGGGCCGGGAACGCCGGGGTGGTTGCGGCGCTGCTCGACGCCGGCGCCAATCCGGACCTTCTGACCGGAACCGGTGCAGCGTCCCTGCATTTCGCCGCCGAGGCCGACGTCCTTGAGGTGGTGAATGCGCTGGTCGGACACGGTGCCGACGTGAACGTCCGCGACGGCTACTCCAGCCGCACGCCCGCGATGTTCGCCGCAGCGCGCAATTCCGCGGCGGCGCTACAGGCGCTTCTCGACGCCGGCGCCGACCCCGACCTGGTCAGCGACACCCGCGACTTCGCGGAGATCGAGGCCGCGGACCGGGAAGAGCGGACCCGCCGGCAGCGCATCCGCGAAGCGGAAAAGGATCCGGAGCCCGAGGAAGAGCCCGGTGCCCAGCAGCCCGGCCAGGGGCGCGGTGGTTTTCCGGGAGCCGGTCAGGGGAACGAACCGGAGATTCCGCCGGACGGTCCCAAGGTACTCTCGTCCATAGAGCAGATCGGCATTCAGGGAGGATTCTCCCCGCTGCACTACGCGGTCCGCAACGGGCACGCCGAGGCCATGCAGGTGCTGGTGAACGGCGGTGCCGACATCAACCTTCCGAGCGCGGATCAGTCGTCGCCCCTGCTGCTCGCGACCATCAACGGAAACTACGACCTCGCGAGGACGCTGCTGGAGGCCGGGGCCGACCCGAACCTCCTGAGCGACGACGGCGCGGGGCCCCTGTTCGCCGCGCTGAACATCGAGTGGTCGCTGCGCACCTGGTATCCGCAGCCGCAGGCCTTCCGCCAGCAGGAAACCGACTACCTCGAGCTCATGGAGCTGCTGCTCGACGCCGGAGCCGACCCTAACGCGCGCACCGACACCCACATCTGGTACGCCGCCTACAACGCGGGCCGCATGGGCGTGGACTTCGCGGGCGCGACGCCGTTCTGGCGGGCCGCCTACGCCGCCGACGTGCAGGCCATGAGGCTGCTGCTCGACAACGGCGCCGACCCCAACATCTGGACGTACAACCTGATCAGCCCCAGGCGCTTCAACTTCCGTCGCCCCGGCGAGCCGGAGGAGGATCCGTCCGGACTCGAGCCGGTTCCGCACGGGGGGCTCGGCGTCCATCCGCTGCACGCCGCCTCGGGCGTCGGCTTCGGCACCTCACGCGTAGCGCAGACGCACCGGCACGTGCCCGATGGCTGGCTGCCGGCGGTGCGCTTCCTGGTCGACGAGGTCGGCATCGATCCCAACATCCGCGACAAGGACGGGTTCGCGCCCATCCACCACGCGGCCGCGCGGGGCGACAACGAGACCATCCTGTTCCTGGTGGAGCGGGGCGCCGACGTGACCCTGCTCAGCCGGCGAGGGCATACCGTCGCCGATATGGCCAACAGCCCGGAGCAGCGGGCTCAGCCGCATCCGCCGACCGTCGCCCTGCTGGAGAAGCTGGGATCGAAGAACAACCACAACTGCAGATCCTGTTGAAGCACGGGATCCCTTCCCGCCCGGTGCCGAACCCCTCGTACTTGTGCGAGGGGTTTGGTTTGGCCAACTGAACCCGAGGACGTCGGCAAGCGTCCGCCTACGGAGCACGGAATGAAGCGTTACGCGTTGATGGCGATGATACTCGGGCTGATCGGCCTCCCCGTGGAAGGCGCCGCCCAGGACACGGTGTGGAACCGCTACACCCTCGAGGATCTGGGCGGCGTCTTCGTGAGCGCGCAGACGGGCGCCGCCTGCGCCGGCGCCGGGATCACCGACGAATCGGTGCGGGTCCAGGCCGAGGCGACCCTTGCGGCCGCGGAGGTGGAGCTGCTGACCCAGGGCGAGATGCTTCGCAACCCCGGCCTTCCCGAGCTGCGCATCATCCTGGAGTGCACGCCCGGCGATGGCGTGGCGGTGACGGGGGCGCTGGCCTGGTCGGTGGCGGTGCGCGTCCACCAGTCGACCCAGATGACGCGCGACAACCAGATCACGCTGTCGGAGGCCGTCACCTGGTTCGCCACCGGGCTGGGGGTCGCCGCGATCGTCGATGCCCAGGCCGCTCTCGAAGCCGCGGTCACGGCCAAGGTGGAGGAGTTCGCCACCGCCTACACGGAGACCAACGGCTGAGCTGACGGCGCTCCGGGTTGAGGGTCCGCCCGCAGCTCTTGTTCCAGGGCCCGCGCGATTTCCTCGCGCACCCAGGCGTCGTCCTCCACTTTCATGCGCGCGCGCAGGGCGGCTGAGGCGCCGGTCGACTCCGGGATTTGCCCGAGCCCCCACGCGGCGTGGCCCCGCACCAGCGGCGCTCCGTCCTGAAGCGCCCGCTCCAGCACGGCGACCGCATCCACGCCACCCAGGTTTCCGAGCCCAACGCAGACGTTGCGCAGCAGGCCGTCACGCCGGGCCCGCTTGACCGGTGAGCCGCGGAAGGCGCGCGAGAACGCCGCGTCGTCCATGGCGAGCAGACGCTCGGCCAGCTCCACCAGCAGGGGACCGTCCAACTCGGGCCGAGCCCGGTACGCCGTCTCGGCGGCGGGCGTTTGGAACTTGACGTTCCAGGGACACACTTCCTGGCAGATGTCGCAGCCGTAGATGCGGTTGCCGATTCGAGCCCTCAGCTCGGGCGGAATCGGCCCCCGGTGTTCGATAGTCAGGTAGGAGATGCAGCGCCGGGCGTCCATGACCGGCGCCCCCTGCGCATCGCGTCCCAGCAGGGCGCCGGTGGGACAGGCATCAAGACAGCTCCGGCAGGTGCCGCAGCGATCCTCGGTGAAAGGCTCGTCCTCCGGCAGTTCGAGGTCGAGGAGCAGGATTCCCAGGAAGAAATACGAGCCGCGTCCCGGGTCGATCAGCATTGTGTTCTTCGCCAGCCATCCCAGTCCCGCGCGCATCGCCAGTTCGCGCTCCAGGATCGGGCCCGTATCCACATAGGCACGCCCGGAGACACGGCGTCCGACATCCTCCCCGATCCCCGCGAGCAGCTTCACCAGGCGCCGTTTCATGACGTCGTGGTAGTCGTCCCCGCGCGCGTAGCGGGCGATCACCGCGCGCCGCCCGTCCTCTGCCAGCCCGGGGGGATCGGGCTGGTAGTAGTTGTGGGTCACGAGCACGACGGAGCGCACGTCGGCCATGGTGAGGCGGAGGTCGCCCCTGCGCGCGATGGAGTCCTCGCGGGCGAGGTAGCCCATCTCGCCGTGGGCTCCCTCCTCGATCCAGTTCCGGTAGAATTCCATGTGCCCGCTGGCGTGCGGGGCTGTGAAGCGAACCCGGTCGAATCCCAGGGCGAGGGCGAGGGCGCGGATGCGGTCGCGAAGGTCGGCGGCGGACTTCACGCTGGCGGCGTCGCCGGGGTCCAGCGATCGCTGTCGCGCGTCTCGTACTTCTCGAGAACCCGCTCCAGGGCATCTTCGAGATCGATTCCCCGTTCGTTGGAGAGCGCGATCAGAACAAAGAGGATGTCGCCGATCTCGAGCGCGAGATCCTTCTCGGCTTCGTCGGCCCGCTTGAGTTTGGAGCCGAAGCGGTGATTCAGTTCGCGCGAGAGTTCACCGACTTCCTCGACCAGGCGAGCGAGGTTGACGAGCGGAGGCCAGTAGCCCTCCTCGAATCGCGAGATCCAGGCGTCGACCCGGGCCTGCGCTTCCTTCAGGTCCATGGCATGGTCCCGGCCGTCTCGGGCCTCCCGTCGTTGTGCCACCATCTCGATCGGGGTCGCTGAGTCCGGTACGCCTTCATGGCCACAGCACCAGCTTGCCGAAGACCTCGCCCGCCTCGAGCCGCTCATGAGCGTCCCGTGCCCGCTCGAGCGGGAGGATGTCGTCGATGGGGGCGCGGATGACGCCGTCGAAGACAAGCTGCATCGCCCTGCGGTAGTCGGCGGGCGTGCCCATGGTGCTGCCGAGAATCGACGCCTTCTTCCAGAAGAGGAGGGGAAGGCTGGTCTCGCCGACGGGGCCGGTGGTAGCTCCGTAGCAGACCAGGCGGCCGCTCTGGCGCAGGGCGCGCAGATTCGACTTCCAGGTGGCCGCACCTACCGAGTCCACGATGAGGTCGACGCCCTGCCTGCCGGTGTCCTTCCAGAGCGCGCGTCCGTAATCGACCTCCAGTCGGTCGTAGACGACGTCGGCCCCCAGCTCGCGGACGCGGGCGACGTTGTCGGCACCGCTGGTGACCGCGTACACGACCGCGCCGGCGTGGCGCGCCATCTGCACGGCCATGGTGGACACGCCGCCCGATGCGCCGGTCACCAGCACCCGCTCGCCGGGACGCACCCGGCCGCGCACCACCACCGCGTGCCACGCGGTCACCCCGACCAAGCTGGCCGCAGCAGCGGCTTCGAATGGGACATCCGGCGGGACCTCGACCACGTTGGCGGCCGGAACCACCGCGTACTCGGCGAAGCCACCCGGCGTGTGCTCACCGATGATCCGGAGTTCACGGGACGGCAGGCTCTGCCCGGGCGCGCTCCCGTCGTACCAGTCGTAGTCCAGCGAGGGATCAACCACCACCCGCGCACCGACCGGAACGTGCCCGGCGCCCGGACCGACCGCGTCCACCACGCCCGCGATGTCCGACCCCCCGATGTGCGGCATCGCGATATCGATGGGCAGACCGCGGCGCACCCACAGATCGAGGTGGTTCATCGCGGCCGCCCGCACGGCGATCCGTACCTCGCCGGGGCCGGGAGCCGGATCGGGCACCTCCTCGATGCGCACGACCTCGGGGCCGCCGTATTCGTGGAACAGCGCGGCTTTCATGCGTTCGATTCCCCAGGGTTCGTGGGCTCGCCACCCTCCGCGACACGCATGAGGCTGGGAAACACGAAGATCCCAGGTCGACGGCCTCGTGCTGGAATGGCTTCCTTGAGTATCTCGGCGTCACACAGGCGCTGCAGGATTCTTCGTGCCGTTGGCGGAGAGAGCGCGGTTTCACGGGCGAGCTGCACGCTGGAGAAGATTGGTCGCTCGAACATCCAATCCAGAACTTCGACCGCATACAGCGTACGGGTTACATCCGGCACTCGGCTCTTCATCTCTTCATGAAGATCGAGAATGGCCTGAGCCCTGGCCAGATTGTCCTCCGCCTGGATTAGCACGGCGTGCAGGAAGAACCTGCACCAACCGGTCCAGTCGTCATCGCGGGAAACCGACAACAGCCCTTCGTAGTAGGCTTCGCGATTGGCTTCCAGGTAGGGACTGATGAAGAACGCCGGCTGACGAATCAACCCCATCTGCCACATGAACAGCGGGACGAGCATACGTCCCACGCGGCCATTGCCGTCATGGAATGGGTGAATTGCCTCAAACTCGGCATGCAGGATGGCGAGCTGGATCAGGCGGTCTGGATGGTCTTGGTGCATATATCGCTCCCAGGCGGCCATGGCGTCGAGAAGCTTGTGCGCACCGATGGGAACGAACGTAGCATCCTCGATGGAGCAACCGGCCGGTCCAATGAAGTTCTGGTTTCGCCTGTAGGCGCCGGGTGATCGATACCTTCCTCTGCCGCGGGACAGGAGCACGCTGTGCGACTCGCGAATGACTCGCTGCGAGAGGGGCAGCTCATCCATCATGCCTTCGGCGTGCTCCATCGCCATTCGGTACTGGATCACCTCCAGGATGTCGTCACGACGAGCGGGAGAACTCGCCTTGCCTCCGGCTTCGAACTCCAGCACCTCGCCGATCGTGGCCTGGGTCCCTTCGATCCGCGACGAGCGCTCGGCTTCCCGCCTCGACAGGGGCGCAAGAAGGATTCGCGGGTTCGGAACCCCGGAAAGCATTCCGTCGTATCTCGCCACCGCAGCTGATGCCGGACCGATCAACGGAACCAATCGAGGCCAGTCCAGTCGCCCATCGGGCGGGAACCTCCCCTCATGGTATTGAACCGGAGCCATCGGGTATCTTCCTCCTTCGCCAAGGCCATCTCCAACACGATACCCGGAGGGTGCCAGCGGTGAAGGCGCGCGTTTGTCGATCATCCGTGATCGTCAAGAAGATTTGGCGATCACGAGAACGAGAATATGATCGTCAAGAAGATTTGTCGATCATCCGTGATCGTCAAGCCCTGTTGTCGATCACTTCTGCGAGAAGATGATCGCCAAGGAGCTTTGTCGATCATCCGTGATCGTCAACGACCCATCAGCTCGCCCGCTCACGCCGGGGCCGTGCAGGAAGAATGCGGTTGCCCGGCATCGAACCGGCGCTGGCCCGCCTGGTGCCGGCTCTACCGACGCCATGGACACCATGGCTTGATCCCCTGCCGGTCAGTCCTAGTTTGCGGGTGTGAATGACGGGCTCTCGGACGGGATCGCCGAACCTGGAGCCGGGACCGCAAACCTGGAAGAAGACTTGAACCGGATCGTCTTCGGAGACAACCTCGAGGTGCTCCGCGGCCTGCCGGACGGGCTGGCCGACCTCATCTACGTCGATCCGCCCTTCAATACCGGCAGGGTCCAGCGGCACACGCGCCTCAGGACGACACGATCCCCGAACGGAGATCGCACGGGCTTCAAGGGCGAACGCTACAGCACCGAGTCCCTTGGCACGAGGCGGTTCCGCGACAGCTTCGACGACTACCTCGCCTTTCTCGAGCCGAGACTGGTCGAGGCGTACCGCGTCCTGGCCCCGCACGGGTCACTGTATTTCCACATCGACTACCGGGAAGTGCACCGCTGCCGCTTCCTGCTGGACGAGCTGTTCGGGCCGGACAATCTCCTGAACGAGATCATCTGGGCGTATGACTTTGGCGCGCGGCCGAAAACGCGCTGGCCGGCGAAGCACGACAACATCCTGTTCTACGTCAAGGACCTTTCGGACTACGTCTTCAACGTGGACGCGATCGAGAGAATCCCGTACATGGCTCCGGGGCTGGTGGGACCCGAGAAGGCCGCGCGCGGAAAGCTGCCCACCGACACCTGGTGGCACACCATCGTGCCCACCAGCGGCGCCGAGCGGACCGGGTATCCCACCCAGAAGCCGCTGGGCATCCTCAGGCGCATCGTCACGGCCTCATCCCGCCCGGGGGACCTGGTGCTCGACTTCTTCGCGGGGAGCGGGACCACGGGGATGGCGGCGCACGAACTGGGACGCAGGTTCATCCTCGTGGACAACAACCCGGAGGCAATGGAGGTGATGGCGAAGAGGTTTGCGGAGGTGCCGGGGATTCGGTGGGAGGGCGTCGACCCGCGCATTCCCGGACCGAGGCCAGGCTCGCGGACCGGCAGGGTCTCATGAGCCACGAGCCCGACGACGTCCACGGCGTGCCAGACGCGACCCTGGGCGGTTACCTGGATACGCACGACCGGCCGCCGGCTTTCGAGGGTGCGGATGGCCACCCGTACACCGTGTCGCTCGAGGTGGAGCAGACGCCGGACCTGCGCGCGCCCTACGTCGGCTACCTGGTGTTTCCGCGCTGGGCGGCCACCGGGCTCGGCGTGATCGGACACGTGCAGACGCCGGTGCTGTGCCGCGAGAAGGGACGCGCCGCCGCCGAGGGAAGCCTGCGCGAGCTGTCGCTGGACCGGGTGAAGTCGCTGCTCGACGACGGGATCGAGGGCCGAGGCGAGCAGGCCGGTGGTGAGCCGCGGCCCGACCCATACTCGTTCGGATCGGAATGAACGCCTCCGGACGAGAGTCGCTCCGCGTGACCGAGATCTTCCACTCGATCCAGGGGGAATCGAGCTGGGCCGGGATGCCCTGCACCTTCGTGCGCCTGACCGGCTGCCCGCTGCGCTGCGTCTGGTGCGACACGGCCTATGCGTTCAGCGGGGGGGAGCGCATGTCGTTCGACGCAATCCTCGCTGCGGTGGACGCGCACGGGTGCGACCTGGTCGAACTCACGGGCGGCGAGCCGCTCGCCCAGGCGGGCGCCTACACCCTGGTGGACCGCCTGCTGGAAGCGGGGTTCACCGTGCTGGTGGAGACGTCCGGAGCCATCGACGTCGGGCCGCTCGATCCGCGCGCGCACAAGATCATGGACCTCAAGTGCCCGGGATCGGGCGAGGTTGCGCGCAACCTGTGGTCGAACCTCGACCACCTGACCGCGCGGGACGAAGTGAAGTTCGTGGTCGGGGATCGCGCCGACTATGAGTGGGCTCGGGACGTCATCTCCGAGCGGGGCCTTGCGGACCGCGTCCGGGACGGATCGCTCAACGCGCTGCTGGTGTCATCAGTGTGGGAAGAAACCGATCTCGAGGCACTCGCCGGCTGGATTCTGGAGGATGGATTGCCGGTGCGCTTCCAGACTCAACTGCACAAGCACATCTGGGGGCCGGACGCGAAGGGGGTTTGAGGTGGCAAGGTGAATCCCGTCATGTCACCCCTCGCGGATAGCGGCGCCCGTTCAACTGCTTCCCGATGAACGTCGGCCGTACGAAGTAGTGGTAGGTCACGAGGATCAGGGCGGTTGCCGCGACCGAGACCAGCGCGAGCTTCACGATCCCCGGAAGGGGCACGCTCGCCAGGAGAAGCGGCAGCAGCATGACGAACGGCACGTGGACGATGTAGATCCAGTACGAGGCGTCCGCCATGTACCGCCAGCGCGGGCTCGGCCGGTCCATGTAGCGCAGGAAGAGTCCGATCAGTCCATACGCCATGAGCCACATGGAAAGCGCGAGAAAGACGACCGCCCGCAGATGATGCTCGACGTCCGACCCGCCGCCCGACCCCGTGCACGTCCTTTCAGACACGAGGGTGCAGCCGATTTCGAGGGAATGCCGGTAGACGAAGAAGCACAGCGTTCCGGCAGCCAGGAAAACCCACGCGGGACGCCTGAAGCCCTCCAGGGTCTCGCGCCGGCGCAGCAGCATCCACCCGAATCCGAAGAACAGGCCGTACAGGGCCAGCAGGCGCGGGGGTGGGAACGGGCCGGCGTAGTAGTCGATGGCCCACGACTCCATCCGGTACAGGATGAGGCCCGTGACCAGAACCAGCACCGCGATGCCTCCCCGGTGCACCCGGCGCTCGAAGAAGTCCATCGCCCGGGCACGCACACCGGCGGGAATCCGGGCTGCGACGGGACGCAGCGCGCTCGCGGCCACGTACAGGATCATCAGGTCGTAGAGGAACCACAGGTGCATGAACAGATGTTCCAACGCCCTGGCCGAGGTCAGCTCCGAGAGGCTGTAGGCGGCGTTCGGCGGGGTTGAACTGAACTGGGCCGCGAACGGCACGATGACGAACATCGTGACCGCCACGACGGGCCATGCCACCAGGAACGGCACCCCGATCCGGCTCCAGCGCTGCCGCAGGAACTCCCGGGTTCCGCGCGTCTCGACCAGGTACGCGGCGAAGAAGCCCGCAATCGCGAAGAAAACGGGCAGGTGGAACACGCGGATGAAGACGACCACCCAGTAGGCGAGCATATCGGCCTGCGCATCCCGGTACGGCCATTCGAAGAAGACCGTGGGCACGTAGCTCACTGCGGTGTGGCGGACCAGCCCGAGCATCATCATGGATGCACGCAGCCGGTCGAGGGAGTGATATCGGGGAAGGCTGACCTGTGGCCGCGCGCCAGTCACCAGGATCTACGCCGTAATCGCGACGTCGTGTGTCCGCCGCCCGAGGACGCGGATCTTGAAGCCCACCGGCTGCATGGTCGGGAACGACCTCACGCGCAGTGCAAAGTCGGGCGCGAGCGGCTCCAGTACGAGCTCCCTCAGTATCGTGGCCATGATGAGAACGAGTTGAACCGGGACGAGACCACTGCCGAGACACCGGTGGTTGCCGGCCCCGAAGGGGGCGTAGGCGCCGCGCTGCCGGTGTTCGCCGCGAGCCGGCGTATAGCGGTCGATGTCGAAGCGTTCCGGGTCGGGGAAATACTCTTCCAGCGTGTGCCCGACCGCCGTGCCGACCATGACCTGGGTGCCCGCGGCTACCCTGTGCCCGGCGAACTCGAATGAGTTGGCGGTGGTGCGAAGCACGGCGGGCGAGACCGGATGCAGCCGCAGGGTCTCCATCGCCACCCGGCGCGAGACATCGAGCCCCTTCAGGGCCTCACCGCTCACGGGGCCCTGCTCGAACAGGGCGTCCGCCTCGGCGGTCATGCGCTCCATGAGCTGCGGCCGCTTCAGCACGTTGTAGATCATGAACGAACAGGTGCTCGCCGTGGTGTCCAGCCCGACCATGTAGGGCGCGAGCACCGTCAGGGGCAGGTTGGTCTCCGGAAGCAGCTGGGGATCCGCGGCGCGCAGCTCGAGCATCAGGTCGAGGAAATCCGGCGTCGTTCTGCGCGGACCCTCCCTGCGCTTGTGTGCGAGCACCGCCCGGGCCAGCTCGCGGCCTCGCTCGCGGGCACGACGGAATCGGGGGAGTCTCATGACGTGTGGAATCGTCGCGGCGCTCAGCAGCAGCCCGCCCAGGAGCGTGGACAGGTCGTGCGTGTAGCCCTGCGGCGAATAGTCCGCCATCATGTGGCCCATTTGCTCGCCGATCACGTTCTGGAACGCCGGTAACGCCTCGAACGGCTCCCCCACCGGCCACTTGCCGATCTCGTCGCGGGTGATGTCGACGACTTCCTGCGACCGGTCCTTAAGGATCCGGACCGCGTATCCCCTGGCCTGGGCCTTCCGCGTGGTGACGTGATCGATCCCGTCCATGGTCAGGATCGAGCGCGACGAACCCATCTGGTTGTGGAAGTTCGCCATAGGCTCGAGCGACCGGAACACGGTCTTCCCGTGCGAGGTCAGGAAATTGGCCGCTTTCGGCCCCGCGATGCACACGAACCGGCGGCCCGGAGCGCGTATTCTGAAGATCGGGCCCAGCTCACGGTACTGGCGGGCGAGGAAGGCCACGAGTCCCCTCCGCATGGCCAAGCCGTTGCCCAGCAGCGGAAGGCCCGGCACCACCGGGATCTCCTTCGGGCGCCGGGGCTTCGGAGGCGCATCGTCCGGCGCCTCGAGCCCTTCGATCGCAAGGCTCATCGTCCGGCCGATCAGGTCCAGATTCTTCAGCAGATCGATGCGATCCCGGACCTGCGCCCGCTCCTCCGATGTCAGAATGGTGCGAAATACGCCGCAGGCGTTGGCCAGCGCGATCATGGCGATGTCCCGCGGATCCGGGACGTCGTCGGTGAACAGCACGCGCATGATCCGCAGTCTTGCTTCTTCGACCGACTGCCCGTCAACAGTGGGATAGCGCCGCGACCGCGATACCGACGGGACGAGGGACAGGAGCCCGTGCGCCTCGGATCTCAGGATGCCGCGCTCGATCAGGCGGGCCAGCGCGGCGCGGCGGATCCGGTCCCCGCGCCCGGCGATCCGATCGAGCCAATAGGCCGTGTCGCGCGATTGACCGTCCTTTGCGATCTCGGCGAGCGCCGGATCGAGGATATCGTCGCCGAAAGGCGTGGGGTCCACGAGCATCAGGCGCTCGAGATCCGTGTCGATGCGGTCCTCGAGCGCGAGATCCATCAGCACTGCGCCCGCGAGCGCCAGGTCGAGGGAGCGCGCGGGCAGGTTGGGGGCCAGATCCCCCCGCTCCTCGTCAAGGACGAGAACGAGGATTTCCTCCGCGAACCTCAGCATGGTGTGCTCCGTCTCGCAGTGGGAGCCGAAGGTCTCGATTTCATGTCAACTGCTCTGCGCGGCTTCGTGGCTTGGCGCCTTCTTCCGCGCCGAAAGCGCGCCGATTATGTCACGGATGGATCAGCTCCTGCAATCAGACAGCGATCCACCGGCTTGGGAGCACGAGAATACCGTAATCGTCAAACCGGCTGCAAGGGTGACCGGGGGCGTTGAAGGCCCGGACTCCACTCGCCGGACGGGCCGCAGGTCCGCGAAGGAAACCTGAAACCCGATGCATCGGCGGTGCGTACAGGGGCCACTGCACGGCTTCCCCCTATCATCGACCGGCTTATGAGAATCCTTCAGTTCCATCCGATCCGGGCCCGGAGGGCGCGAGTGCGTCCCGTTCCGGCGCGTTTCCGGATCGTCGTGCCCGCAGGCCGCGCGGTCGCGCGCGTCGCCGGGGGCGACCCGCCCAGGGAGGCTGAACCCTAACAGAGCCAGGGGCTTTCCCAGAAAAGTCCGGCCCATCGGGTCCGCTTCCACGGCGGACTCGATGGGCCGTTTTCTTTTGCGGAGTGAGAGAGAATGCGACAGAGCGAGGAGATGAAGAGGCGCGGCGGGGGAATGGACCGCGAAATCGTCACCCGGTACACCAACCAGCCAGCGAGAATGCCCGCCGGGGCGAGGGACGCCATCGAGGCGGCGTGGAGCGGTGCACCGGTGCAGCTCTACGCCCTGGCCGACCTGGACCCCGGGCTCCGCTTGGCGGAGACCTGGGTCGCCCTGGGACCGGAGCACCTGGCGGTAGCGCGGCGGGGGACCGCAGGTCACGACACTCCCGACGAGAGTGCGCCTGGAGAATGGGAGATACACAGCGTTCCACGCTCCGCGATCAAGGCGGTCAGCGAATCACCGGGCCTCTCCGGCACCGTGTTGTCCTTTCTGGCCGAGCCGGACGAGCCGCCGCTCGCCACGGTGCGCTACACGCACAGGCAGCGGCGCGCGATGGAGAATCTGCGCTTCGTCGTCGAGGAGCGGTTGCGCGGCAGACGCATCGAGTCGGCGGCCCCGGACGAAACCTACGCCGAGAGCGTGGCGGGACCGATCCGCGAAGCCCAGGCCATCGTCGCGGGCTCTCGCGTAGCCGTGATCTGGAGGTTGCTCGGCTACCTGCGGCCGTACCGAAAGGAGGTAACCGCCGGGCTGGCGGCGGCGGGATTGATCACCCTGGTGAGCCTGATCCCGCCCTACCTCGCCGGATACCTGTTGGACGATGTCATCCAGCCGGTGCAGGACGGCACGCTGGATGTCTCCCGGGGCGCGCTGGCGGCATGGGTCGCGGTGGGAGCGATGGCGCTGGTCTACGTCGTGCGCCAGGTGGGCGCCCTCGTGCGGCTGCGCATGCTCTCTGTGCTGGGCGAGTGGGTCGCGCGTGACCTGCGCACCGAGTTGTACGAGCATCTCCAGCGGCTCTCCATGTCCTTCTACATGCGCAAGAAGACCGGAAGCATCATTACGCGCGTGAGTTCGGACACCGACCGGCTATGGGAATTCCTGGCCTTCGGAGTGGTCGACGTGTCGCTGTCGCTGGTGATGCTGACGGGACTCGGCATCGTGCTGCTGACCCTGGACTGGAAGCTCGGGCTGGTGATGACGGCGCCGGTTCCGGTTTTCTGCTGGGCCATCTACCTGCACGGCGAACGCATCCAGCGCCTGTTCATGCGCGCGTGGCGCAAGTGGTCCGGCGTGACCGACATCCTCTCGGA
Source organism: Gammaproteobacteria bacterium (assembly GCA_028819075.1). Taxonomy (NCBI): domain Bacteria; kingdom Pseudomonadati; phylum Pseudomonadota; class Gammaproteobacteria; species Gammaproteobacteria bacterium. Next base: position 85,178 of record JAPPMM010000016.1, on the reverse strand, counting down.
CACGATCCCCGGCATGCGCGTGGTGAAGACCTTCAACCAGGAGGCGCGCGAGACGCGGCGCTTCGACCGGCGCAATGCGAGCGTTACGGAGGAGTACAACCGTATCCACCGAATGTGGACGACCTTCTGGCCGGGGCTGATGCTTGCGGTGCACGGGACCACGGTGGCCGTGTGGGCCTTCGCTCTGCCGCGGCTGCTCGAGGGGCCAGGCGCGGACCCCGGCCTGTCGGCTGGGACCTTCGTCTCGTTCCTGCTCTACACCACCATGTTCATCGGGCCGGTGGAGATCATCGGCCAGATGGCGCGCACCATGAACCGCGCGACAAGCTCGGCGCACCGCGTCTTCGAGGTGCTCGACACCGAACCGGAGATCGTTGAGCAGCCGCGGCCGGTGCGCCTGGAACCGCTCGCGGGCCGCGTGTCCTTCGATTCGGTGACGTTCGGGTACGACGGCGTACGGCAGGTCCTGCGCGGGGTGAGCTTCGACGTCGAGCTCGGCGAGATGATCGGGTTGGTGGGGCCGTCCGGAGGCGGGAAGACGACGGTCGTCAACCTGATCGCGCGCTTCCACGACACCACGGGCGGGAGCATCCGCATCGACGGCGTCGACATCAGGTCACTCGAGATCGGGCACTACCGCCGCCAGATGGGCATGGTGCTCCAGGACCCGTACCTGTTCCACGGCACCGTCGTCGAGAACATCCGCTACGGACATCCGGAGGCGGATCTGGAGCGGGTGATCGAAGCGGGAATGGCCGCCAACGCGCACGACTTCATCTGCCGCTTGCCGCACGGCTACGACACCGTGGTGGGAGAACGCGGACAGACGCTTTCCGGCGGAGAGAGGCAGCGGGTGTCGATCGCGCGGGCGATCCTGCACGACCCGCGCATCCTCATTCTGGACGAGGCCACCAGTGCCGTGGACACGGAGACGGAGCGGAAGATTCAGGAGGCGCTGGACCGGCTGGTGGCCGGGCGCACCGTGTTCGCGATCGCGCACCGGCTGTCCACCCTGCACCGGGCATCGCGCCTCTTCGTGATGAAGGACGGCAGGCTGGCGGAAGCCGGCACGCACGAGGAGCTGCTGGCGCACCCGGACGGCATCTATCGCCGTCTGCACGAGATGCAGTTGGAACTGCAGCGTCCACGACGACGGGAGGATTGAGACATGCAAGGCCTGCGGTTGGAGCGACACATCGACGGACAGCTATGGGCGCGGACCGGAGACCGCGAGGTCCGCGTGAAGGTGCACCGGTGCTTTCCCTGGTCGGAGCCGGGGCGGTTCGTCTCGCTGCGGGATGCCGAGGAGGACGAGGTTGCCCTGGTGCGCGACCTCCGCAAGCTCGACCCGGGATCGCGCGCGGCCCTCGAAGACGCGCTCGCGGCGGCCGGCTTCGTGCTGGAGGTGACGCGCATTCACGCGGTGGACGACGAAGTGGAGATCCGGTACTGGCGGGTCGAGACGCGCCAGGGTCCGCGCTCCTTTCAGACCAGGCGCGACGACTGGCCCCGTCAGCTGTCAGATTCGAGCTTCCTGATCCGGGACGTCTCGGGCGACCTCTACCACGTGCGCGACACCCGCGCGCTGGATCGCGAGAGCCGGGAGTGGCTGTGGGCGTACGTGGAGTAGTGGATGAGGGGGCGGGGGCGGCGGCGCGGCCGCCAGCCGTCCCGTCACCTCCGCAGCCGCACCGCCTCCTTGGGTCCGCGGGTCATGCTCACTTCCAGGTCGGATGCGTTCCTGAGCACGTCCGGCAGCGCCCCGTCCCAGTCCCGCAGGATTGCTCGAATGCGACCCGTCCCGTGCTCGGTGACCACGGTAATACGGCGCTCGTCGGTCTGGTCCAGGTACGCCCCGCCTTCCGGCCCCGTCAGCGTGATGCGGTCGAGCGAGTTCTCCCAACCGGGCTCGATCGGCACCGTGAAGAAGAAGTGCCTGCCGCCGTGGCCGTCCTCGGTGGGCGTGAAGTCCAGTGAGAACAGTGCCTGACCGTCCGAGTCGGTTCCGCGAATGCGGTACGGACCCGGCGCCTTGGGAAGCCTTGCTGCTGCATGCATCGAGAACACCGGATCGATCCACAACTCGTCATCGACGAGCCCACCCCACAGCACCAGCATGCCCGAATTCCGGATCGATGCTGCCGCCGCGACGCTGGCGGCATCCCCCGCCAACTCTGCGCGATGGTCGATCACCTTCTCGAAATGGTAGTCGCTGAGCCATGGCAACGTCTGGCAGTAGGTCATGACGTCCTTGCCGCGGTCGGGAGGCACCGTTGATCCATTGCGGAAGTCGTATCCCCAAACGCCGATGCTTCCGTCCGGGTAGGGGAACGCCGGATCGACGCCGCTGGGACCGCCGCATGGTGCGTGCTCGAGCGAGAGATTGTGTCCGACTTCGTGTGCCAGGGTAAAGGGGCTGGCCTCGCCCATGCCTACCCACCCCGGTAGCTGACCGCGACCCCGGACGAAACCGTTCACGCTTGCCGCGACCCCATAGTAGTACTCCGTGCTGCCTCTCAATGCTCGTAGCGCGTCGAGCTCGCTCAGGAGCCTGACTTGCCCGGATGAAGTGGTGAGGTCCAGAGACGTGTAATGGGGTGCGCGCCGATGGACGGTGAAGTCGGAGAATGGGAACGCTTGCCTCAGCAAGCCCAGTTCGGGGCTCTCGGCGGTGATGGCGCGCACCCAATCCAGAACCGACGTGTCGGGCTCCGCGATCTCCATGACCGGAACCAGAGTGAGCTGTATCGGAGGCACTTCCACCACGCTCAGCGACTCGGAGCCCTCGTCCGGGAAACGGGTTTCGCTTTCGGCGGTGATGGGCAGAGTTCCGTCAGGATCGACCTCGACGACCATCTCGACGCCCGGGACGATGACCTCGGCGGGAATCACGGCGTTGTAGGACAGCTCAAGATCGCCCTCTTTCGCCTCTGCGGGGATCTGGTTGCCATCGCGCGTCATGGCCGCGCGATGAACCTCGCTCCCGTCCGAGGCCGTGAATACCGCCACGACCTCGGGCTCGAAAAAACCTCTCGGTTCCCTGGCCGTGATGAATGCCCTCAACAGCGCGTCCCGGTTGGCGACCAGACGCACGCTCCGAGAGGGCGTTTGGACCGATTGGGTGAGATAGACCATCGGCAGGGACACCGTGACCTGATCCGGGTTGTCGCAGGTGGCGCCTGCCGTCTCCTCAATTGCGGTGTACCATGCCTGAAAGCCTGGTGAAGGAGACGCGCACAGGCCGGTGCCATCGTGGAGCAGCACGCGCACGCGCTCCAGCTGCCGGAGGGCGAACGGCAGCGCGCCCTGCAGCCCCGAATTCCGGCCCAGGCGGAGCTCGGTCAGTCCCTGCAACGTGGCGATGGGGCTCGGAAGCGCGCCGGACAGGTCGTTTTCAGTCAGGTCGACCACCCTGAGTTCAGTAAGGTTGACGATCTCTGAAGGCAGCGGACCGGACAATCCGTTGGCGGGCAGCGCCACCCCCACGACACGTTCGTCCTCGGTGGCCACGCCGTGCCATTCTTGCAGGGGAGCGTCCGTCCCCCACGCCGCCCGGTTCGCCCAAGACGGGCCGCCGGTCACATCGTGCAGGCTGATGAGCGCGAGTCGATCGACCTGCGCGGCATCGCAATCTGTCCTGTTTCCCTCCGGAATCTTGCGCAGCCACTCCTGGAACTTGTCGTCGACCTGAGCGCACAGGTCGGTCGCTCCGTACGACAACTCCCACAGGAACTCCAGGTCGAGCAGGCTCCGTGGCAATAAGCCGGTCACATCGTGGTTCTCATCAACGCGCAGCCAACGCAGCGCTGTGAGGTTGCCCAATGCCTCGGGAAGGGGACCGGAAAGCCGGTTTTCGTGAATCCAGAGCAACACCAGTTCCGACAGGTCTCCCAGCGAGACCGGGACTTGACCGGTGAACTCGTTGTCGTAGAGATGCAGCCATTCCAGCCCGGCCAGACCTCCCAATTCGCGCGGGATCGGGCCTGTAAGTCTGTTACGCGAAACCGACAGAAATTCAATCGCACCAAGACTCGCCAGTTCCGCCGGAATCGGGCCGGACAGTTGGTTGCGGGCGACGCTCAGGTACGTGAGCCTCGTCAGCTTGCCAAGTTCCGGCGGCATGGCACCCGAGAGTTGATTGTACGACAGGCGCAGCCTCCGCAGAGAATCCAGGTCGCCCAACTCGGCCGGAATCGGGCCGGACAGCTCGTTGTTGCCAAGCTCCAAGGAGTCGAGGCGCGACAGTGCACCGAGTCCCGCCGGAATCGTCCCGTCGAAGCTGTTGTCGGTCAGATCGAGAATGGTCAACCGGCTCAGCTTTCCCAAATCGGCGGGGACCGGACCCGTCAGCTCGTTGTCGCTCAGGATCAGCCATTCCAGTTGGGCCAGATCCCCCAGTTCAGGAGGGACCGGACCCGTCAGCTCGTTGTCGTTAAGGACCAGCCACTCCAGATGCGCCAGATCTGCGAGTTCAGGCGGCACCGGACCCGTCAACTCGTTTTCGTCCAGCACCAGCCATCTCAGGTGCGCGAGGTCTCCGAGGACGGGCGGGAGCGTTCCCGACAGGTTGTTGCCCGGGAGCGACAGCTCGGTGACGAAGCCGGCCGGATTGGTCAATACCCCGTGCCAGTTGCTGATGCTCTCGGTGGTGTTCCAGTTCCTCTGCTCATGCCACTGCGGTCCGCCCGTCGCGTTGTAGAAGGCGATGAGCGCGGCCCGGTCGGCCGTATCGGTCTGCTCGGGCGGAGAAGGCGGAGGAGTAGAGGTCGGAGCGGTCGGCGCCGGGTCGTCCGAGCAAACGGCCAGCAGGGCGGTGCAGAAGCCCAGCACCCAGACGCGTGATCTCCGTCGTGTCATGAGCCGGCGAAGAGCGGCGCCGTCTCCTCTCGTGCCGTCTTCTCCGGTGACCCCCCACCCCCCTGGGTGCGGGTCAGCCGGACCACGCGGTCGCCCACTTCCACCTCGGCCAGCGGCCTGCCGCGCGCGCCCTTCCCGGTGACCGGCACGTCCCCCGCCACCACCTGGGTGATGCGACCCGCCGCCGTCACCAGCATGACCGCGTCCTGGTCGAGGACCTCGATCGCGCCGATCAAGCTTCCCTGGCGGTCGCCGGGCGGAGGCAGGACCACGCCCAGGCCGCCGCGCTTCTGCCGCGGGTAGTCGCTCACGTCCGTGCGCCGGCCCCACCCCTGGTCGGACACGGCCAGCACCGTGCCTTCCCGGCGGATCAGGAGAGCGGACACCACCAGGTCGTCGCCGCGCAGCCGGATGCCCTTCACCCCGAACGCGGTCCGACCCACGACCGGCACCTGCCCCTCGGCGAAACGGATCGCACGCCCGTTGCGCGTCGCCAGCATGACGTCGGCACCGCCCTCGGAGAGCATCACCGTGACGATGCGGTCGCCCGGCCGCACCCGGGAGGCGGCCAGCCCGACCGCCCGCGGGTTCGAGAACTCCGACAGGCGCGTCCGCTTCACCGTGCCCCGCTCGGTCACGAACACCACGTGCCCGTCCGCGGTCAGGCTGTCGACCTGCAGCAGCGCCGTGAACGGATCCGCCCGATTGCCCTCCGTCAGGGCATACAGGGACTGCCCGCGCGACGCCAGCCCGCTCTCGGGAACGTCGGCCACGCTCAGGAAGTGGACATGGCCGCCTTCCGTGAACGCGAGGATCCACCCCTGGGTGCGCGCCACGAAGAGGCGCTCTATGTAATCGTCCGGGTAGCGCGCCATCCCCGCGAGCAGCTTCCCGCTCGCCAGCCGGCGGCGGTACAGGTGCACGGGCATGCGCTTCACGAACCCCTGGTGGCTGACGGTGACCACCACATCCTCGTCCGCCTCCGCGGCCTCCACGGTCTCCTTCGAGGCGGCCTTTCTGTCCAGAATGGTCGTGCGGCGCGCGTCGCCGAACTTCCGCACCCCCTCCTCCAGCTCCTCCAGCATCACCTGGAGCTGCCGGTACTCGCTCGACAGGATGTGGCGGAGCCGGCGGATGGTCTTTCGCAGCCCGACAAGCTCGTCCTCCAGCTTCTGGCGCTCGAGCGAGGTCAGGCGCGCCAACTGCATGTCCAGTATGGCGCCGGCCTGCCGCTCGGAGAGATCCAGCTCGTCCTGCAGCCGCTCCGCCGCCTGCGCGCGATCCTCCGATGAGCGGATGATCGCGATCACCTCATCGATGAAATCGAGGGCGCGCAGCATGCCCTCGACGACGTGCGCGCGGTCTTCCGCCTTGGCCAGCTCATGCTGCGACCGTCGCCGGATGACCTCCACGCGGTGATCGCGGAAGCGCTCCAGCATTTCCTTCAGGGTGAACTCGCGCGGCTCGCCCCGGTCCAGCGCCAGCATAATGGCGCCGAAGGTGGATTGCAGGCCGGTGCGCCGGAAAAGCCGCTTCAGCACCGTGCCGGCATCGGCGCCGCGCTTCAGCTCGATGACCAGGCGGACGCCGTCGCGGTCGGATTCGTCGCGCAGGTTGGACACCTCGGACAGCGAACCCTTGCGCGACAGCCCCGCGATCTGGGCGATGATCTTGGACTTCGAGGTGGCGTAGGGCAGCTCGGCAATCACCAGCTGCTCCCTTCCGCCGCGGATCTTCTCGCGCACCACGCGCGCCCGCATGACGATGCGTCCCCGGCCGGTGCGGTACATCTCCCGGATGCCCTTGCGCCCGACGATGAAGCCGCCGGTCGGAAAATCCGGCCCGGGAATGACCTCCATCAGCTCGTCCAGCGTCGGCTCCTCATCGTCCGTCAGCTTCCTGATCGCCGCAACCAGCTCCCCGAGGTTGTGCGGCGGCACGTTCGTGCTCATCCCCACCGCGATCCCGGCGCTGCCGTTCATCAGCAGGTTGGGGAGCCGCGAGGGCACCACGACCGGCTCCTGCAGGCGGTCGTCGAAGTTGGGCGTCCAGTCGACGGTGTCCCGGGCGATGTCGGTCAGAAGATCGGCGGCCACCCGCGAGAGGCGCGCCTCGGTGTACCGGTACGCCGCCGCCGGATCCCCGTCGATGGAACCGAAGTTGCCCTGACCGTCCACCAGCGGATAACGCAGCGAGAAATCCTGCACCATGCGCACCAGGGCGTCGTAGACGGCGCTGTCCCCGTGCGGGTGGTACTTGCCCAGCACGTCCCCGACCACGGTGGCGCTCTTCTTGTAGCTCCGCTCCGGGGCCAGCCCCAGCTCGTGCATGGCGAAGAGGATGCGCCGGTGCACCGGCTTGAGCCCGTCGCGCACATCCGGCAGCGCCCGCTGGACGATGACGCTCATCGAGTAGTCGAGGAACGACTCCCGCATCTCCTGCTCGATGGGACGCGGAAGAATGCGTTCCCTCGACCGGGCTATCTGCATCATGACTACTCCTCGGCCGGGGACCTGAAAACGTGCGGCGCTCAGGCTTCGGCGGCCGCCGCGAATGCGGACGAAACCACCCGCAGCGGCAGCGACACCTGATGCTCGCCGTCGAGGTCGACATCGAAGGCGTAACGTCCCGGGGTCCTGAAGACGATCCCGTCCATGTTCAGGATGTGGGGAATCTTCAGTTGTCCGCCATCACTCGCCGGGCCGGGCCCGAACTTGACCTTGCCGTCCAGGCGCAGGACGTCCTCCCCCGACGGCCCGCGCAACCGAATCCTGATGGCGTGTTCCCCGGCCTGCGCCAGCCCCGCCGAGAAGCGCAGCACCAGGGAGATGAGGCCGTGCTTGGCCGGAAACCGCGTGGAGGTGATCGAATCGAAGATGCCCAGGATGTTCAGCTTGCCGGCGCTGTCCACCGTGGCGGCGTCCGCCAGCAAAGCGAGGTCTACGCGCACGCCTCGGTTCCTCCGTCTCGATGGGTGAGCAGCCTCTCGCCGAGAACCAGCCCGGCGACCAGATCGATCGTGATGTGCGCGGCCATCGCGGGCCAGATGCTCCCGGTCAGAATGAACGACGCGGCGAAGGCGAACCCGGCCACCCCGGTCGTCACGATACCCCGCGCACCCTGGTAGGAATGTAACAACCCGAACGCCGCCGAGGTGACCGCCGCGGCCATCCACGGGCCCACCGACATCGCCCCCAGCGCCGACATGGCGTACCCCCGGTAGGCGATCTCTTCGCCCGTCCCGGCAACGAAGGAAAGGCCCGCGAAGTACGCCCTCTCGCGGCGGGTGCGTGGAAGCAGCCGGGCCAGGAAGGGCGAGTCGCGCAGCCCGGCGGCACGGGCGATCCACGTGAACAGCATCATGATCCCCAGGACCGCCGCGGCGATCGCGGCCGTCCACGCCACGAACGCGAAGGGGTCGAGCGGCGCCAGCCCCAGGGCGGGCAGTCCGACGCCGGTCACCCCGACGATCGCGCTGGCCGCTCCCAGGACGAAGATGAAGATCCCGGAACTCACGTACACGGGAATGCGCGCAAGCTCCTGGTTCTTCCTGGCAAGCCACAGTTGCGCGACGCCGTTGATGGGAGCGAGGACGAGCAGCACCGCCAGCAGGATCTGGTCTACGAGGTGCACGCCGCCGCCCTCACGCGCCGCTGTCCGATCTCTTCCACGCGCTCGAGGGTGGCGCGCACGTCCTGCCAGGTGCTCCGGTAGTTGAGGATGCAAAGGCGCAGCGAGTAGGCGCCCTGAAGCCGCGTCGAGGAGATCATCGCGAAACCGCTCTCGACGATCTCGTCCTGGATCTCGCGGTTGAGCGAATCCAGCGCCGGCGCATCCATGCCGGGCGGTCGAAAGCGGTAGCAGACCACGCCCAGGCTGGCCGGGCTGAGCAGCTCCAGGCGCGCGCGTCCCCGGATCCAGGCCTCCGCCCTGCGCGCCAGCTCGAGCGCACGTCCGATGACGACTCGGAACTCCTCCAGCCCCAGGATCTGGACCGACATCCACACCCGCAGCGCCCGGAAGGAGCGGCTCAACTGGAGTCCGCGGTCGGCGAAGTTCACGTGCTCCAGGCTCATGTCCGTGTCCTGCAGGTACTCGGGCATGATCCGGAAGGCATCGCGCAGCAGCGCCGGGTCGCGCACCATCAGGCACCCCGTCTCATAGGGCTGGAAAAACCACTTGTGCGGATCCAGAACCACACTGTCGGCACGTTCGATGCCCTTGAGGCTCCGCCGCGCGGCTTCGTCGAGGACCGCGAAGCCGCCGTAGGCCCCGTCGATGTGGAACCAGAGGCCCTCGCGCTCGCACAGATCGGCGATGGCGTCCAGCGGATCGATGGCCCCCGTGTTGGTGGCTCCCGCGTTGGCGGACACCATGAAGGGCGTTCTTCCCTCGGCCCGGTCGTAGCGGATCATGTGCTCCAGCACCTCGACATCGAGCCGGTAACGGTCGTCGGTGGGCACGCGGCGCAGGTTGTCCGCGCGGAAGCCGCAGATGCGCGCGGCCCGTTCCACGGACGCGTGGCACTGATCGCCCTCGTACAGCATCAGCCGCTCGCCGTCGCCCGCCGCGTGGCGCGCGGCCACCATGGCGTTCAGGGTCGCGGCCGAGCCCCCGCTGGTGAACACACCCCCCGCGGTCTCCGGCATGCCCAGCCATTCGCGGAACCAGTCGAGCACCACCAGCTCCACCTGGCTGGGACCCGCCGATTCCAGCCACGTGCCCTGGAAGACGTTGAAGCCGCCGGTGAGCATGTGCGCCAGGAAGCTCGGCCAGGTGGGCGAGGAGGGAATGAAGGCGAAAAAGCGGGGATGATCGATGCGCCCCGCGTAGGGAAGGACGTCGCGCAGAACCCGGTCGATGACCTCGTCCGGATCGCGGCCGGTCTCGGGAGCCGCCTCGCGAAGACGGGCTTCCGTGTACGCCCGGTCGGCGGTGCCCCAGGCGCGGTCTTCGCGGAGGCCGGTCCAGCGGGCCACCACCCGGTCCACCATCTCGTATCCCAGGCGGCGCATCAGGTCGGCGTCCAGTTGCAGCGCGCCCGCTTCGGCGCGCGCGTGTTCGGGTCCGGGCCCGGTCACCTCTCCTCCTTCCGGCATTGACGCGCAGATACCGGGTTTCCAGTTTGTTTCTCCATCGCCCCGGGACCCTCGCCGGGTCACGGCGGCAGACTCCAACCTCCCAAGGTAGCATGGCCGCAAGCGGTGTACGGCAAACCCCGGTCTTTCGAGTGATCGACGCCTTGGACGCGCCCCATGGCGGCCGCATTCTGCGGCTCCAGCTGCAGGACGGCCCGCCGCCCCGGGTGCGCGACCTCCGGGGTTCGCGGCTCACCGCCACGGCTCCCGACGGAACCCGGCGCAGCGTCACGGTGACAGGGTTCGCAGCGTTCGGAGGCAGGGTCACCAACCGCCGCCTCGCCGATACGGGCCGCGTCGACGTCCACGTGCGGGAAGACGCCTCGGGTACCGATCCGGTGTCGATCAAGTGGCTGCTCACACCGTCGTGAGGACGAATCGCGACCATCGCCTCTCCCCGACCGGCGCCGTCTACCTGCCCTCCACATCGAGCAGCGTCGAGTCCTTCTTGAGCCGCCAGAGCACGACATACACCACCGTGCCGGCTCCGAAGTAGATCCCCCAGAAGGGCGCCAGATCGAGACCGTTCCCTGCGCCCAGCGTCTCCGCGACTTCCAGCGCAGTGGTCGCAGCCACCCAGGCGTACAGGGCGGCGTGGTCCCGCCCGAGCGCGAACAGCAGCGAGAACGGCAGCCGGTACGGCCGCCAGAGCCGCGGAGCCGGCAATAGCGCGGGCGTGCGCGCCGCCCAGCGGGTGAAGTCGGAGCCGAAACGTGCCTGCAGGAAGCGCTCCTCGGCGAGCATGATGCGCCCGTTGTAGCTCCAGAACACGAGAATGGTGACCGCCACGGCGGCGAGACTGCCCGTGGTCGTGGCCACGCCCGCCCAGATCAGGAGGTTCCCCAGGTATAGGGGATGGCGCACCACCGAGTACATCCCCTCGGTGCTCAGCGCGGTGGCTTCGAGCTTGCGGGTTCCCCGGCCTGAAGTCCCGGCCGGCGCATGCCCCACGGTCCAGGTGCGCAGCACCAGCCCCGCTACGGCCACCAGCATTCCCGTCAGCTCCCAGCCGTCCAGTTGGCCGGCAGTGCCGGGTGGGAAGGCGAAGCTCAGGGCGGCGAGAGCGGCCAGGACGAGCAGCGGCAGATAGCTGCGCCAGCGAAAGAGCCAGTTCCCGGTCCGGGCCCATTCCTCGACCAGCCCCGCATCGGGAGATTCGCGACCCCGCGCTCCCGTGTGCGGAGCCGGCGGGTCGCGGTCCGGCATCAGCGCAAGCCGGGCGGGTTGGTCTCGAAGGCGCTCCGGAACCAGGTACGGTATGCCTCCTGCGCCCCGGCGCTCTCGTCCAGCCAGGCGTCCCGCTCCATGGCGAACTCCTCCGCGCGCGCGGTCAGCAGATAGGCGTCCAGATAACCGTTCTCGCTGGAGAAGAGCAGTTCATCCAGGGGCAGATAGGGAGCCCAGCCGTACAGCGATCGACCGTAGAACCAGACGTCCGCGGTGCGGGCCACGATCGCCCGCTCGAGTTCGTACCCATCGAGCCCTACCGCATCCGGAAGCCACTCATCCAGCCGTTCCATCCGGTGCATGAGGTGCAGGTGCGCGTATACCAGGTACACGGGCCGCGCGTCGGCGATGGTTCCGTCCAGGCCGCCGCGGGCAGTGTCACCTTCCATGACGAAGTTCTCCCAGGGCATGACGGGTCCGTCGTGGAAGTCGGTGATAATGAGAAAGGTGGGATCCTCCCGGATGTTGTCCAGCTGCGGGCGAAGCCAGATGTCGATGGAGTCCATGCGCGCGGGATCGGGAGGGACGCGCGCGCCCGAGAGAGTGATCAGGCCGCGGGAGGGAGGCAGGGCCGACGAGGCCGAGCAAGCGGCAAAAAGGACCATGGCGAGCGCCGCGCCGAGGGCGCCGCGATGCGATGTGGAAAACTTCACCATGAGTCTCGTCTGGATGGGAAGTGGTGGTGTCAAGGTTGTCTGGATGCGTACCCGCGAGCCGCCGGTATGCTTCAGGGGACAAGCGGGGAATCTGCCCCCGCCCACTTGATGTGCTCGAACGCGGTGCGGCAGCGGTCGCACCAGTAGGTTGCCACCGAGAGCTGGCTGCCGAACGGATTGACCAGCCGGGTCTCGGTGCGGTCGCAGAACGGGCATCTGGGGGACGCGGGAAGGCCGGTCGTGGCGCCGGCCGCGACCTCGTCGGCGCTCATTCGACGAACAACGCGCGGTTGCGGTCCCCACGGGCGCGCTCGACAGCGTCTCCGGCAGGCTCACCGGCCGGGCGGCGGCGGCTGGCGATCCAGTCGCCGGGGAGCGGCGGATCGGTGGCGGGCACCATGCCCAGCGCCGACAGGGGCTCCGCCAGCCTCCGCGCCAGCCTGGCGCGCGCATCGCCCGGTTGGCCCGTCACTCCCGCCCCGGCGAGCAGCTCGGCTTCGTCGTCGCCGGGCAGGAGGCACGTGACCGCGTCGGGCAGCATCGACTCGACGGCGGCGGCCAGAAGCTCCCGTCCTTCCTCGGAGCCCTCGCTGATGCGGCGCATCCAGGCTTGTCCGAAATCGCGGTGGAACGCTTCCTCCGCGAGCATCTTGGGGATGCGCCGGCGGGCCGCGTCGTAGGCGCCCCTCGCAAATCCCTCCAGCGCCAGCGAAAGGGTCCCATCCACCACCACGATGCCGGCGACGACCGCGGCCCAGTCGGCAAAGGGCTCGTCCAGGCAGGACGCCGAGCAATACTCGGCGGGCGGGCGGGAATGCTCGACCTCCACGGGGTCGACGCCGAAGTCCTTGAGCATCGCGTAGAGGAGGCGCGCATGGCCCCACTCGTCCTGCGACATGGAGGCGGTCGCGATGCCGCTCTCGATGGAGGGGGCCCCCAGCAGCCAGTCGCTGTAGCGGATGCCGAGCAGGCGCTTTGTGTCGGCGAACGACAGGACGAGCCTCTGGAGCGCTTCCCGGACTTCGGGGGAAAAGTCCCGGGCGTTCACCCCAGCTCCCCGGCGCGGCGCCCGAGCCGGCCTGTCGCGCGCGCCGCATACGGGCCGTCGATCCGGTTCACCGGGATGATGTGGGCACGGCGCACGACGCACATCTCGAACCAGTTCTCCTCGTCGTAGGTCTTCCAGGCGTAGACGCGCGCCAGGGCATCGTCGGGGGCGTCCACGTAGCCTATGTGGCGGAGCGGCTCGCTCCTCTGCTTGCGCGCGAATACATCGTAGACGGCTTCCTCCATGGTGCCCTCCGCCGGCGCCCTCAGGCGCTCACCCCGGCACCCCGGAGCGCGCGCCGTCCCGCGGGGCTGATGCGGGCGCTCGTCCAGGGCGGATCCCATACCTGTTCGATCTCCACCGCCGCAATCCAGGGCTCAGCGAGCAGCCGGTCGCGCACGTCCTCCTCGATGAATTCCATGCACGGGCACGCCGTGGCGGTGAAAGTCAGGCGAACCTCGACCCGCTCGCCGTCCACCCGCACCCCGTAGATCAGCCCCAGGTCGGTCACGCTCACGGGAAGCTCCGGGTCGAGCACCTCGCCGAGCGCGCGCCATACGGCCGCCTCCGGATCATGGGGCCGCTCCGACAGGGGCTCGGACCACAGGTCGCGCCCGCCGCTCATGTGCGAGGCCACATGCAGCGGCAGCCCGACGCTCAGTTCAGCCACGAGCTCACCTGGCCGCGCGAGCGCCGGATCGACTCGACGTAGATCTCGTTCATCGGGCCGCGCCCCTTCCAGCGCTCGAAGACCTGGCCCCACGTGATTGTCCCCTCCTCGAAGAGCCAGCGCTTCTCGCTCGCGTCGTACTGGCACGGGAAGGGATAGTCGAGCACGTACGACTGCGAGGCCTCGTCGAAATGCGCCGGGACGTCGAGGCCCAGCCGCTCGCACAGGGGCACCGTGGACGACATCCAAAGCTGCCGCAACTGGTCGTTGGTGAGCCCCTTCAGCCTGTACTCGAGCTGGCCGCTGTGGCGCTTGCGGTCGTCGGGCAGGCCGAACCACTCCACGGTCATCGGGAACATCCAGTCGACCGACCGCTGAAGAATCTCCTTGGCCGCGCCGCCGGCCCGGGCCAGCCGCCGCATCCACACCTCCCCGTGTCGCAGGTGGAAGGTCTCCTCCATGTCCACCTTCACCAGCGCCCGCTTGAGCGGCCCGTAGGAAGTGTTGCGGTGCACGTCCGAGAGCAGGCAGATGCCGGCGCGGTCGAAGAAGCCATTGGCCACCACCAGGTCCGCCCAGTTGTCGAGGGGCTGGTCGAAGCCGTAGGGGTGCTTGAACTCGTGCGGCTCCCGCTCGTAGACCAGCTTCTGCTTGGAGATGCCCATGTCCTCCAGCAGGCGATAGGCGATGTTGGCGTGCGCCAGTTCGTCCTGGATGATGGCGTGCGCGCTCACCTGGGTGTTGGCGGAGGGCGCGTGGCGCGCGGCCATCCAGTAGGAAGGCGCGCTCATCAGTTCGGTGTCGGCCTGGACCGTGAGCTGGATGGCGAGCGCCTTCCTGTAGCCCTCGGTCATCTCCTCGGGAGATTCCACGATGTAGCCCTTCTGCACCCGGGCCTTGATTTCTTCTTCAGTGAAGGGCACGGCCACCCGTCCTTTCCGAGGTCATCGGCGTCGGCGAATCCGTCCGCGACCCCCCGCGCGCGGACCGTGCCTCCGCCGGGCGGTCTTCGTCAGAGCCCCAGCGAGGAGCGGATGAGGGGGCTGATGCGCTCCGGGGTCCAGGGAGGATCGAAGGTCAGTTGCACCTCGGCGTTCTCGACGCCCTCCACGCCCGCTACCGCGGCGCGCGCATCCTCCACGATCTGTGGCGCGGCGGGGCACATCGGTGTGGTGAGTGAGATGCGCACCTGGACGTTCGCGTCCTCGATCTCGATGTCATACACCAGCCCGAGCACCACCAGATCCAGGTGCAGCTCGGGATCCTTCACCGTGCGCAACGCCTTGCGAACCGCTTTCTCGCTGATCTTCATGTGCTGAAACTTGCTTGGCCCGAGAGGGCCTGTCCATACTTTCGCAGTTCGCCGGCTGCGGGCGCGAACGTGCCCGTGGCCGGCCCGTCGAACCCTTCGCCGGATTCCTGAAGATGAAACGTCGCGACTTCGTCAAGACCGCCGCCGCCGCGGGCGTGGCCGGCGCCGTGCCGCGCACCCTGGACGGCGCTGGACCGAGCACCCTGGATGGGGCGCCCACGGTGTACACCCCCCAGTCGGTCTCCCCGGTGGTGATCTCCGACACCAGCGGCATCCGCTTCACCAACGGCGGTCCGGAGAGCGCGGTGGAACGGGCGTTCCGGATGATCGTCGAGGGCGCAGACGTGCTGGACGCCCTGGTCGCGGGGGTGAACATCCCCGAACTCGACCCCACCGAAACCGGGATCGGCTACGGCGGCCTCCCCAACGCGAACGGGGTGGTGCAACTGGACGCCTGCTGCATGCACGGGCCGAAGAAGCAGGCCGGAGGCGTGGCGGGGCTCGAAGGCGTGCGCACCCCCTCGCTGGTGGCCAAGGCGGTCATGGAATACACCGACCACCACCTGCTGGTGGGCGCGGGCGCGCAGGAATTCGCCCGCATGATGGGCTTCGAGATCGAGGACGACCTCAACACCGACCGCTCCCGCGAGCTGTGGCTGGAATGGAAGCGGCGCATCGACCCCGGCCACTTCCCCGATCCGCGCAGGGGGCGCCCGGGCGGTACGGGCAGCGGAGCCGGTCTCGACGCCGGCGCGATGAATGGCGCTGGTGCGGGAAGCCGTGAGGCAGCGGCAGGCGCAGCCGGCCCGGAGGAACTCGCACGCGCCCGGGCTGCCCTGCGGGACCACCACTACGCGGGCTACCAAGCCGGTCTGGACATGGTGCGCGAGGGCCTCATCGACGAAAACAGCTTCTGGGGCACCATCAACTGCGACGGCATCGGGCCGGGCGGGGACATCTGCGGGGTGACCACCACCAGCGGGCTGTCCTGGAAGATTCCCGGACGCGCGGGCGACTCTCCCATCCTGGGCGCCGGGCTCTACGTGGACGGCGACATCGGCGCCGCGGGCTCGACCGGCCGGGGCGAGGCCAACCTGTTCAACCTGTGCTCCTTCCTCATCGTCGAGAGGATGAGGGACGGCATGCATCCGCTGGACGCGAGGATGGCGGCGCTCGAACGGATTCGCGCGAACACCGTGGAGGAGCGTCTCCTCAACTCGCGCGGCGAGCCCAACTTCAACGTGCGCTTCTTCGCGCTCAACAAAAGGGCGGAGTACGCGGGCGTGTCGATGTACGCATCCGGCCAAGTCACGTACGCCGTATGCGACGAGAACGGTGCGCGCGAGCTGCCGCTGGAGGGGCTGCTGGAGGGCTCGCCGGCGGACTGAGGGGTCCGGTTCCCGGTTCCGTCCGCGGTATGTAATCCACCTTTGGTTTTTGCGCACGAGATTACACAGATGACAGATCCGACGGCATCATCCCACGGCAGGCCCGCTGCCGGGGTGCGAGGCTCCGACGTCTGGTATGGATCCGAGATGAGCGGATCCGGGAGTTGGATCCGCCACCTCACGGAGGGAGAGATCCGCGAGATCCACCTCGCCGTGGGGAGAGTGGAGCGCAAGGGCCTCGACATCGCCGGCATCACGCGGGACGACTTCCTCCTGCCGGGCCTGGCGCCCGAACTTGCGCGCATCCGCGAGGAGCTGCTGCGCGGGCGCGGGTTCGTGCTCATGCGGGGCCTGCCGGTGAAGGGCCGGTCGATGCGGCAGATGGCGACCGCCTTCTGGGGGATCGGCACGCACCTCGGGGAAGCCATCTCCCAGAATGCCAAGGGGCATCTGCTCGGCCATGTGAAGGACATCGGCCACGACCCCCACAACCCCGAGCACCGCCTCTACGCGACGCGCGCGCGCCATCGCTTCCACACCGACTCCTGCGACCTCGTCGGGCTCTTCTGCGTGCGCCCGGCGAAGGAGGGCGGGCTGAGCAGCATCTCCAGTTCCGCCACCATCTACAGCGAAATGCGCCGACGGCGGCCCGACCTGGCTGAGCTGCTTTCGCGCCCGATCCATATCGACCGCAAGGGCGAAATCCCCAAAGGCAAGGGCCCCTGGTACCGGATGCCCGTCTTCAACCATCACGCCGGCTGTATTACGACGTATTACGCCCGCGATTTCTTCGATGGCGCCCAACGCCACGAGGGGGTGCCGCCGGTGTCACGCGCGCAGACCGAGGCCATGGACCTGTTCGAAGACCTGGCGGCCCGCCAGGACATCCGCCTCGACATGGAACTCCGGCCCGGCGACATGCAGTTCGTGCACAACCACCAGATCGTCCATTCCCGCACCGGGTACGAGGACCATCCCGAGCCCGAGCGCAGGCGGCACCTGCTGCGGCTCTGGCTGTCCGCGAGCGACGGGCGCGAGCTTCCGCCGGCCTACGCGGAGCGCTACGGAAACATCGCCCTCGGCACGAAGCGAGGCGGGATCATGGTGCCCGGGACGAAGCCCTACGCGCCGCTGGAGGCGGAGGGGTGAGGGAAGGGCTGGATCGTGCCGCGCTCATCGGCGGGGGAGTGAAGCTCTAGGGCCCAAGCGCCGCCAGCGGGATTACGCTCACTCCGTCCGGACGCACGTACCCGTATCCGCGTTCGACGATGACGCCCAGCGCGGCGGGCTCGCCACACCGGCTCGTGTCGACCCGATCAGCGAACTTCAGGAGTGACCGCGCCGCTTCGTCGATCCGGCTGAGGCCGAGCTTGATCTCGAAGGCCATCCAGCGGCCGGGGCCGGCGTCAACGATGGCATCCACCTCGAGACCCGTATTGTCACGGTAGTGGTACACCCTCCCTCCCATGGCCTGGGCATACACCCGAAGGTCGCGGATCACCATCGACTCGAAGAGCAGACCGAACCAGGCGAAATCGTGGAGCAGCGACTCCGGTCCCGCATCCAGCGCGGCCACGGCGATGGATGGATCCACGAAGTGACGCTTCGGGGCAACGCGCAACCGGGAACGAGAGCGCAGATGGGGCCCCCAGGGCGGTTGGTCTTCCACAACCATGAGGCGTTCGAGGCTTGTGAGGTATGCACGGGCGGTGTGCCCGGTCATGGAGCCCGGATCGGGCCCGACAACGTCACGCGCGATGGTTGCGAGCGAAGCCGGCGTTGCCACGTTGCGAGCCAGCGACTGAAAGAACCGGAGAACTCTCGCCGGATCTCGCCGCACCCCGTCGACCCGCCGCAGATCGGCACGGCAGATGTCGTTGACGTAGCTGCGGTTGACGCGGATGGCATCCAAGGGGGAGGAGCCCAGATGTCCTGGCCAGCCGCCAACGCAGATCAGTTCAGCGAGGTTCTGCACGGACAGATCGATGCTTGGGCTCCTTACCGGGTCTCCGTGGAGCACATCTTTCAGCGACACCAGACCGGTGCTGTTTCCGAGCTCGAAGAGCGACATGGGGCGCAGCCGCAGACGCACGATTCGGCCGGCACCGGTGTGCCGCGTGCTCTCGTCGGGAGGAACGGCCGATCCGGTGAGGATGAAGTGGCCCTTGCCGGGACGCTCGTCCACAACCCGGCGCACATGGTTCCAGATCACGGGCGCAGTTTGCCACTCGTCGATCAGGCGTGGGGTTGCTCCTTCGAGCACGAGCCTCGGATTGACCGCGATCATGTCCTGCGCCGCCTGGTCGACATCGAGGAGGACTTCGCTTGCGGCCATCTGATGAGCGGTTGCCGTCTTGCCGCAGGCTCGCGGGCCTTCGATGAGAACCGCTCCTGCCGCAGCAAGGCACTGCTCCAACTCCTCGTCGGCCACACGCGGTGCGTACCGCTCGGCTTCAACTCCAACCGACAGGCGCGGTCCCATGCTGAAGGCTCCTTGAGAGCGAGTTGTAACCGGCAGCGACGAAGAAGATTAGCAGGACATAAACACGTTTGCAACGTCAGGCACAACATTATTGCAATCGCATGATAAACAAAAATGCATCGGCACCAGAGACAGAATCGCAACAGGGCGACGGGGTTTCCGGGTCAGGCGTTCCCTGTCCGCTTTTTCGCGATTGAACCCCTGAAGCCAGGAGAACGCGATCAGCGCTCCGGAGACCTCAGGTACCGCACCACATTGCCGTCGCGGTCCACGACCATAAGCGGCATCACCAGGATCTCCCTGCCGAAGTCGATGGTGTGCCGGCGAGCCCTCCGCGGCGCTTCGACCCCCGCCGCCGCCTGCGCCGCGTACTGCGGGGGCGGCAGCACGTATTCATCCGCGACGCTGTAGTCGACCTCCGGGTATCCGATGTCCACGAATGACGCGAGGCTGACCACGCTCATCGGATTGGGGCCGCGGTCGGGGAAGGGGGTCATCAGCTCGGAACGGAAGACCAGCTCGCGCCAGTGTCCGTTCCACACGCCCTTGCCGCCCTGGTGCTGCACCGGCACGAGATCGCTGTCCGTGTAGTTGTTGCCGCGGATCTCGTCGAAGGCCGCCTTTGCCGCGGCGCCGGTGAAGTGCGTATTCGCGTTTCGGTCGGCCCGGGCCGAGTCCTGCAGGAGGCCCAGGTGCGACCACAGGGTTCCGAACCCGATCACATGCGCCATCTCATGGACGATGGTTTCCTCCAGTTGCTCGTTGGCCTCCATGCTGTCCAGGTCGGCGATGTCGAAGAACATCACCCCGACCGCGGGCAGCGAGTTGTCCTCGCGGAGCTGGCAGGGCCCGGCGCCTCCGAAGATGCCCGAGCGCCCGTCGATCTCCTTGATTTCGACGTAGATCAGCAGATCGTCGACCACCCGGTCGCCGGGGACGTCTCCGGACATTTGGTTTGCCGTGAGGCAGTTGACGAGGGAGGACCTGGACAGCGGGCTGGTCCGGGTGAGGTTGCCGGTGATCGCGCTCTCCCAGAACCGTTCGGCCTCCTCGAAGGCCGCGCGCTGCGAGGCCGTGAGCAGCGACGAGGTGACGTGCTCTAGTTCGATGTCGTAGACCGCCGGCGTCGCCTCCGCGCTGAAGGTTGCCGTGGCCGACGTGCCGTCCGCGTTGGCTACGCTCGCGGTGAGCGTGTAGGTGGTTCCGGGGGTCCTGCCGAGGAACCATCTGTCGACCGCCGCGAACCCGGCCGAGTCGGTCGTCGCCTCCTCCGGGACGACCCGGCTGTCACCGCTCGGGGAGAAGGTGACCCTGGTATCCGACACCGGGTTGCCGTCGGCATCCTCCGCTCGAACGCGGGGCGCAACGGGCACGGGGAGCACGATTTCCGTCCGCTGCCCGTCACCCTCCACGGCTACGAGTTCGGCAACCGGCGCGGCCAGGGCGGTGGCGCGGAAGATGACCCGGTTCACCCCGGGGGCGGTGGCGCGCAATTCCTGCGGCCCGGGGTCACCCATCGTCCATGGGCCTGCGGAGGCGATCCCCTCGGCATCGGTCACGGCACTGGACGACGGCACCGAGCCGCCCCCGGCCGTGACCTCGAAGGTGACGGTGACCCCGCTCAGCCCGGCACCCGACCGGGAGATCACCCGTACCCGCACGGGTTCTTCGGTTTCTCGTCGCGTCCGGGCCACCTGCCCGTCACCGGAGTGAATGAGCATGGCGTGGGGTGGCTCGGCCATGGCAGTAAACACCGCGTTGGGACCTTCGGCCACGGACGCGATCACCGATTGGACGCCGGCACCGTCGCCCAGCGTCCAGAGCGTCTGCGCCTCGCCCGCCGGGTCGGTCGTGGCTGCGGCGGGAGTGACGGAGCCGCTCCCTGGCGCGGGTGAGAAGGACACAGCCACGCCCGCGACCGGCCTCTGGCCCGCGTCCAGAAGGCGGCCGACGAGCGGCTCGACCAGGGGCCCGCCCGGACTACCCGTCTGTGCGTCGCCGCCAACCCGCTCCAAGGTGGTCGGCGTCTGGTTGACCGTAACCGCGGCCGTCCCGCTGACTGCTTCGAAGACGGCCCTGACCGTGCCGGCTCCGTTCGCAAGGGCCGTGACCACCCCGGAGGAGTTCACGCTGAGGACGGCGGGGGCATCCGTCGTCCAGGATACCGTCCCCTCCATAGCGCTCCCGTCTTCATCCAGGATGGTCGCGGTGAA
This sequence comes from Gammaproteobacteria bacterium, assembly GCA_028819075.1. Classification (NCBI taxonomy): domain Bacteria; kingdom Pseudomonadati; phylum Pseudomonadota; class Gammaproteobacteria; species Gammaproteobacteria bacterium. Next base: position 64,187 of record JAPPMM010000016.1, on the reverse strand, counting down.
CGTCCTCGACTCGCCGAGAAAGGTGAATGTGGCTGACCCGGGCGACACCACAATGGACGCCGGGCTCGGCGGGTCGAACTCCAGCGCACACCCCGCCACCGCAACCGTCAGCCCCAGACGGACTGCTGCGCCGAGCGATGCGCGTGTCATGGCGTTGCCTCGTCAGCCGGCGGGATGCCGGTGGTCCAGTCGAGCCGCGGCGTCGCGGTCATCCTGCGCCGGAGCGGCCGTGACTCGGAGCATGTCCAGGAAATCACGCGAACGAATGACCTTCACGTTCCGATAGGGAGAAGTTGCAAGGAGCGCCTTGTCGCTGCTCACCACGTACCCGGCTCCGGCGGCCACCGCACACGCGAGAAACTTGTCGTCGTCGGAGTCCTCGCACACAGCTTCGGGCAAGGGAGGCGCCGACACCAGCGTGGCGTTGGCCGCGATCATCTCCAGGACGCGTTCGAAATCCGCGCCGGGAAACCGCGCCGACAACCGTTCGCCGACCCGAACGTATTCCCGAAGGACCTCGGGGGACACCACCACCTCGAATTGCCCGGCTCGCCACGCCGCCAGCACGTCGCGGGGCGGGCCGCCGAAAAACACACCCGGCAGGAAGACGCTGGTATCCACGACGACCCTCACGCCGCCGGCCCCGGTTGTCACCAAGTCGCTCATGACGGACTTTTGGGGACCGTACGCCATCCCGTCAACCCGGAATCCCGGACACCCATGGTCAGCCATCCTGTTTCCGTCGATCAGTCCGATCGCATCGTACCCATCAACCTTCGCCAGAGCGGCCGGACCCCCGTGGAGCTGCTCATTTCCACCCGCGTGCGGAAGTCGCCGTACTGGCACCTGTCCCACGATGCGGGCTGCTGGCGCGCAACAACCTACAACCGCATCTACCACCCGCGCGGCTACGTGCGGCCGGAGGACGGCGGCGCGGCGGCCGAACACGAAGCGCTGACGCAACACGTCACGCTCTGGAATGTCGCCGTGGAACGCCAGATCCGGGTGAAGGGACCGGACGCCGAGCGATTCACCGACTACGTCATCACGCGCGACGCCACCCGCATCGAACCGATGCACGGCAAGTACGTCATCCTGTGCAACGAGCGGGGCGGCATCCTCAACGACCCGGTGCTGCTGCGCCTGTCGGACGATGAGTTCTGGTTCTCCCTCGCCGACTCCGACCTGCTGTTCTGGCTCCAGGGCGCCAATGTGGGGATGAGGATGGACGTCGAGATCGACGAGATCGACGTGTGTCCGCTGCAGATCCAAGGGCCGAAGTCGTTGGCGCTCATGGCCGATCTGGTGGGCGACGGCATCCGCGAAATCCCCTACTACGGGCTCATGGAAGCGGAGATCGCAGGGTGTTCGGTGGTGATCTCGCAGTCGGGATTCTCGGGGGAGAAGGGGTACGAGATCTACCTGCGCGACGCGACGCTGCACGCCGAGAGGCTGTGGCACGCGGTGCTCGACGCGGGCGAGGCGCACCAGCTCATGGTGATCGCCCCCGGCCATCAGCGCCGGATTCAGGCGGGCATCCTGTCGTGGGGACAGGACATGGACCACGAGACCGTTCCGTTCCAGTGCAACCTGGGATACCAGGTGCCGCGCGAGAAGGAGGGCGACTACATCGGCCGGGCGGCGCTGGAGCGGATGCGGGCAGAGATCGAGGCCGGCCGGCCGCCGTTTGCCATGACGCTGGTGGGGATGAGGATGGGCGGCAGGCCCATCGACGACTACGCGCCCGATTTCTGGCTGGTGTCCGGCGCGGATGCGGGCGACCCGATCGGATACCTGACCTCGCCCTGGCACGCGCCCGAGCTGGGATGCAACATCGCGCTGGGTTACGTGCCCGTCGGGATGTCCGCCGTCGGGACGGAACTCACGGTCTGGCTGCCGGACGAGTACGCGAGCGAGGCGGGCAAGCCCGATCGAGCCCGGGTGTGCGAGGTTCCGTTCCGGCCCTCGGCCACCCCCAGTGCGCGCGAAGTGGCGCACGCGCGGGGCGAGGATGCCGTGAAGTAGAGGCGCACGCGGGAAGGATGCGGCGATTTCGTGGCCCGCGGATTCGTGCGGGCGGCTACGCCCTCATCCGGCTTCCGGACGGATCGAATAACGACGTGCCGACCGCAGCCACCGTGACCGGGAAACACTCGTTCATGTACATCACCTGCAGCCGCTCGCCGACGCGGGCGAGTTCGGCCGGCAGGTAGGCCATCAGCAGGTATTTCCCCACGGTCGGCCCCATTCCGGCGGAGGTCACGCGGGACTCCCTGCCCAGCGCGTCGACGATGCGGTCCCCATCGAGCGTCAGAACCGGCTCGTTGCCCCCCGTCGGGAAGCGCGCGAGGCCGGATGCGCTCGTGTGGTCGTCCATGGTGAGCGTGCAGATCTTCGCCGCCGGACCCCGTTCGCGGGCCTTCAGATAGGCCGCCTTGCCGATGAAGTCCGCCTGCTTGACCTGGCGGCGAGCCAGCCCGGCCTCGACCGGTGAGTACTCCGACGTTAGCTCAGCGCCCATCAACTGGTAGCCCTTCTCCATGCGTGCCGTGGTGCCGTAGACGCCGATGCCCACCGGCCTCGCATCGAAGTCTCGGCCCGCGCCCCAAATCACGTCCCAGAGCGCCAGGCCGTGCTCCGTGCGCGTGTAGATCTCCCAGCCGCTCTCGCCCACATAGGAGATGCGCAGCAAGGTGGCGGGAATCCCGTCGATGAGCGCGTCCCGCACCGTGCCGTAGGGGAGCTCGTCCTGGCTCAGGCCGCGGTCCGCGATGCTCGAGAGCAAGGCCTGCGCGGCCGGTCCCCACACCCCGAGGGTGGTTATCGCGGACGACCGGTCTTCGAACTGCACCGACCCGTCCGCGGGCAGATGCCTGCGGAACCAGAACGCGTCGCGCGCTCCGTCCAGGACGCCGGTGACGATGCGAAACCGGTCATCAGCCAGCCGCTGGATGGTGAGATCGGCGCGGAAGCCTCCGTCCGGCGTCAGGAGCGGCGTATAGATCGAGCTGCCGACCGGACGGTCGCACGCGTTGACCGTCATCGTCTCCAGGTACCGGAGCGCGCCGGGCCCGGACACGTCGAAGATCTGGAACGCGCCCAGATCGATCAGGCCCACCCTCTCGCGCAGGTGCAGGTGCTCCGCGTTGATGATCGGAGACCACCAGCGCCGGTCCCACTCGTGTGGGCGGTCCGGGACATCGTAGCGCTCCACCAGATCTTCGTTCGAAGCGTACCACTGCGGGCGCTCCCATCCACGCGCTTCGAAGTACTCGGCACCCAGCGCCTCGGTCCGAGGGTGGAACGGGGACCGGTTGATCCCGCGCGCCGACTCCCACTGCTCGCGCGGATGCACGATCCCGTACGTCTTGCGGAAGTGCTCGCCGCAGCGTGCTCGAACGTGATGGACCGTGCGCTCGTGCGGCTGGAAGCGGGTGACGTCCGACTCGTGCGGATCGAGAAGACGCGGGTAGCCGTGGGTCATCCACTCCGCGACCAGCCGCGCCGAGCCGGGGCCTTCCCGCACCCACACGGCCGCCGCAGACCAGAGGTTGGCCACCTCGGCGGTCTCGCCCAGCAATTGCTGGGTATCGGGGGTGAGCGAGAGCAGGCCGTTGACGGCGTACTGCATCCCGGTGCCCGCCAACAGCTCGCCCATGATCTCGCGCGCGTGCTCGAGCTGCGGCGCGAAGTCCGCGGGCGTAAAGGGCAGCTCGGTGGGAGAGCGCTCCGCCTCGGCGACGGAGGGAATGTCGTTCGGGTGCATCAGGATGGGACGATGCGCGTACGAGCCCACCTCCATCGCCCCGTCGCTCTGGCGCTCGTACATGAACGAGTCCATGTCGCGCACGATGGGGTAGCCGATCTCGTTGCCGGTTCCGAGCAGGAGTTCGACCGGGCCGAAATCGGCCATCTGGTGCACCGCCGGCGTCAGCGGAATCGTGGCGCCGGCCATCGCGGCGATGCGCGGGCTCCAGACGCCGCAGGCGATGATCGCGTGGTCGACTTCGATCGTTCCCCGAGTCGTCGCGACCGCCCGAATGCGCGGGCGTCCGAACGGCACCGGCTCAACCTCGAGGCCGATCACCTCGGTCTCGTCCAGGACCGTAAGCACGCCCCTGGCCAGCGCCCGTTCCCGCATGATCGTGCCCGCCCCGACCGAGTCGACGACGGAGACGCCCGGGGTGTAGAAGCCACCGAGAATGACATCCGGGTTGACGAACGGGACCTTGGCGACGACTCCGGCTGGCGACAGCAGCTCGCTCTCGATGCCCCACACCCGCGCCGAGGTCATGCGCCGGCGCAACTCCTCCATGCGCTCCTCGGTTCGCGCGACCTCGATCCCCCCGCAGGTCGTGTTGACGCCGAGCGCCTCGTACTGGCGCTGGCTCTCGAGGGTGATCAGCGCGATCTCGCGCCCGTGATCGGTCGGGAAGATGAAATTGGACGCATGCCCGGTGGACCCGCCGGGGTTGGGAAGCGGACCCTTCTCGATCAGCACGAGGTCGTCCCAGCCGAGCTTCGCCAGATGCTCGACCAGGCAATTGCCGACGATGCCGGCCCCGATGACCGCGACGTTGGCTCGGGACGGCCCGGTGCGTCGTTCGCTCATGGCAGTTTTCGCCCTCGCGCGGGTGCCCGCCGTATCGCGCGAGCCATCCCGTCGGGTTATCGGGCGACTCCCTCGCCGACGGTCATCCGGAATGCGCTGAGAACCGGAAACGGGATCCGCAGCCCGGCTCCGCGAGGGTGCATCGCGGTCCTACCGCGAATTCTTCGCCACGAGCAGGCAGAGCAGGAGTGCGACCAGCGGGACCACGGCCTGCCCCGTCTGACCGTTCGTGACCAGCGTGTAGATCGCCCCGAGCATGACCGGGACCATGGCCACAGCGGCGAGGAAGCGCGTCTTCTTCATCAGGAAGCCCACGCCGGCGGCCGCCTCGGCGATGCCGATCAGGTACTGGAACCAGCCGGAGTATCCCCACATCGCGAACTGGTCGACCATCATCCCGGCCAGCTTCATGCCGCCGTTCAGCAGGAAGAGCAACGCCAGCAGCACCGATACGATCGTAATCCCCCTGCTTCCCTTGTCCGCCATTTCTGCTCCTTGCGTTGCGAGTGTGGGACGACCGGAGTGTCCGTGTAAGCGACGAAGCTACGGCTACCTCGAATAGTTGGCCACGGTGACCGCGAGCACGAGCGCCAGAGCGGGAATGGCAATGCGGTCGGTGTCGCCGGCCCGCAGCAGCGTGAAGAGCGCGCCAGCCATGACGGCCATGATGGCCAGTGCCCCGTACAGCCGCGTCCTCCTCCGCATCAGCGCGAGGCCCGCCGCCGTCTCCGTAACACCGACGACGTAGAAGAACCAGACGGGGTAGCCCCACACCTCGAACCGGTCCCACCACCCCCCGATGAGCTTCATGGTGCCCGTCATCAGAAACACCAGCGCCAGGAGCACCGACACGGTCGGAATCACTTGTTCCGGGACGTCCCTTGCCGCTGGGTGCCTGGTTGGCATGCGTTCCTCCCGACCGGTTGAGGGCATCCTTCCCCGGAACGGACTCGGTGAACCCCTTTGAGGTCACCTGCTTCGGATCCTGGGAAAGTACGGTCTGAGCGGTGTCGGGGACACGGTGCCGGTGGGCGCCATCGAGCGGCCCGTGGACACCCCCCGGTCCTCGAGCGGCGATGCATCCGGGGACTGTTAGCGGCTGCTCCCCCGGAACCCTGACGTTACGTAAGGCTTGGCGGTGAGCCGCGCGGACCCTGCTAGCGGATGGGCGCGGGACCCCTGCTTAGACTCACGCTGACCGAGGTCGCCTCATCCGGAACAGACCCGCTGCCGTCCCAGGTGTAGTTGGCGGTGAAGTCATGTTCCGCAGGCTCGTTTACTCGGGCCTCTGCCAGGCTGAGGCTGGTATCATCGAGCTGGAGAACGAGTGATGCCATATCCTCGTCGGACAGGGCCAGGTCCAGCGTGAGGTGGATGTAGCCCTCCCCGCCGGCTCCCCAGCGGATGCTGGTGACGGTATAGCCCGTCTCTCCGATCGAGAAGCCCGGTTCGCTCAGCTCGCCGTAGTGCGCGGTTTCCCCGCTGCAGTTGGCGGCACCCCGGCAATAGCCGACCGCGTCCGCGGCATTCGTTCGAGCCACGGTGAGCGTTGCCGACCAGACCGGAGTCTGGGCGTGCGTCGGGATCGGGGAGGCCAGCATGGCGGCGGTGGCCAGCAGGAACCCCGCCAGGGCGAATCCTCCGGAACGCGGCGCGCTCATCGGGCGCCGCCCCCGTCCGCGTCCGGGACGGGCGTTATGTACTGTCGCCAGGTCGGGCCGTCGAGGGAGACCAGGTTGGCGAACAGGCGATACGCGCCCGGGACGCCGTCGCCGAACTGCCGGAAGAGGGCGAGTCCGGTGTAGATGTACACGCCTTCTCCGAGAGGAGCGATCAAAAGAGAGCCCTCCTTGGGGGCCTCGCCTGGATCGGCCATGGAGAGCACGGGAGTGAAGGCCGGGTCCCAGGTGTTCAGCATGTAGAGGCCGCGCTCCTGCCTCCAGCCCTCGAAGTCGGCATCGCTGATTTGGTTGGGGGCGTTCAGCACCGGGGCCGCGGGATGCAGGAAGGTGACGGCGGCGTTCTCGTCGGTGATGCGGTCGTGCGGCCGCGAGATCGTTACCGGATAGGGCGCGTGGCCGCTCGCCGGAAAGGCGTACTGGTTGTACTGGGTCACCACGGTGCCCCCGGCGCGTGCGAAGTCGAGGACCGCCTCGTTGGCGGCCGCCAGGTCATCGCGGGCCTCGTAGGCGCGCACGCCCAGCACGAGGACGTCGAAGCGCGCAAAGTCGCCGGCGAGCACATCGGCCGGCCCCAGCAGCTCCACCTCGAACCCGAGGGAGGCGAGGGCCTCGGGGCCGGAATCCCCCGTGCCCATGATGTATCCGACACGCCGGCCCTCGGGCAGTGTGACGGGGAAGATGGAGGTGCGCAGCTCCGCCGGGTGGAACTGGGCCGCCCGCTCGATGTGCGGGTAGTCGATGAGTTCGACGCGCTCGCTCCAGGCGCGGCCGTCGGCGGCGCGCACCATGGCGGTCAGCCGGTCGCGGCCGACGCCCCGGCCCGCCTCGGGGGCCACGGTGAGCGTGTAGGTGCGCTCGGTGCCGGGTGAGGCGAGTTCGACCGGGACGGAGGCGGGCGCGACCGACCACCCCGCTCCCTCCAGGGCGAGTTCACCGGTGACACCCTCCTCTGCCTCGTTGCGGACGCGGATGCTGACGGTGCGCGCGCCCGTGTCGCCGAGCGGCCATACCATCTGTGCGGGCGCGACCGTCACCGACACGGCGGGCACCACCAGCAGCGGCTCGGTGAACTCGCCCTGGGCGGGGTCGACCCCGTAGTAGCGCGCTGCGTCGTCGCTGGCTAGGGCCATGCGGGTGGGCGAACCGGTCGGGCCGCCGTCCATGACCAGCTCGAAGCGCGCGCCGCCGGTCACCACGGGGGGATCGTGGGGCAGGCCGCGCAACTGCCAGTCGTCCGGCCAGGCGTAGATGTCGCCCTCCCGGGGCTCACTCAGGTAGTAGCGGCGAGAGGGGTCGGCGTCCGCGGGCACGTCCACGCGGAATACCCAGCGGCGGATCTCGCCCGGCGCGAGCGTTTCCGAGGTTCCGGAAACCGTCGTCAGCGAGGTCCGGCGGGGACCGAAGCCCCCGGTGTCGATGGTTCTGCCCTCCAGCAGGTCCGCGTTCCAGCCTTCCGGGAGCGCCAGCCCGGGTCCGGCTCCCTCGACCCGATAGGGTCCGGCGTTCCAGAGATCGACCCGCACCTCGAAGGACTCCCCGGGCACGACCAGGTCGTCGCTCGCGCGCACCTGCGTCAGCACCGCGGACGAGGCCAGGAGGGCCTGGCGCACCAGGTCATGCCGGCGTGCGAGCGCTTCGGTGACCTCGGGGGGCGCGTTCGGGCCGCCGGCGCGCTCGATGATCCGCTCCAGCGTCTCGAGGGCGCGCGCGAGCGCCGGGGCGGCCTGCTCCGGCGCCATCGCATCCAGCGAAGCCTCCGTGACGCCGATGGCCGCCCGATAGGTCTCGATCTCCTCCTGGGATGCCTCGCTCGGTGGTACGGCCTGCGCGATGAGCCCCGCGAAGGTCGTATCGACGCCTGCGAAGAAGCCGCCGGTGCCGTCGACGCCCTCCGCCGTCTTCACCAGCGCCAGGATCGACTGCCGCGGTCCCATCGGCTGCGCCGATCCCATGTCCTGGGAACGGTGCTGGCTGCGCGAATCCATCGACACCTGGAGATAGGAGCGAGCCAGGAGCGGATCGAAGGTTCCCGGTTGCAGCGTGACCGACTCACCTCCTACGAATCCACCCCGCGCCAGGTAGAGCTTGTCGGCCTGCCAAGCCTCGATGCCGTCGCCGAGTTGTTCCGGGAAGCGGCTCGGGTCCGCGGCCACGTCGAAGGCCTCGTGCGTGAGAATGCCCGCTACCTGATGCTGACCGTGACCGTCCCTGGGCGTGCCGCTGAACACCGAGACGATGACCTGCGGCCGGAAACGCCGGATGGCCCAAACCACATCCCCGAGAATCTCCTCGCGGGGCCACTTGGACAGCGTCTCGTCCGCGGACTTCGAGAAGCCGAAATCGATGGCCCGCGTGAAGAACTGCTCACCGCCGTCGATCGCGCGCGCGGCCACGAGCTCGTTGCTGCGGATGATCCCCAGCCCTTCCCAGAACTCGGTGCCGATGAGGTTCTGTCCGCCCTCACCGCGCGTGAGCGCCAGATAGGCCGTGCGCGCGCCCATGCCGCGGGCGAGGGTGGTGATCGTGTTGGTGTCCTCGTCGTCCGGGTGCGCGGCGGTCATCAGCACCCGCTTCACGCCGTCCAGCTCGCGCAGCAGAAGCCCGACCGCGACCGTGCCCCGATCGTCGGGGGGCGCCTGGGCGAGCGCGGGGACGGCGGCCGGGACGGATCCGGCGACCAATGCAGCCACCAGGGCAGCGGGAATCAGAAGCGGAAATCGAGGCATCTGGCGACATCCTTTGGTCATGCGCACGGCAATCGAGCCCGCAACGTAGCCCGGCACGCAAGCGGGGAAAAGCGCGTCTCCTCCAAGGACACGCGGACCGGCCGCCGGGTTGTTACCTCCCCGGATCGATCTCGAATTCAGCCCCGCCCAGTTCCTCGAACCAGGCGTCCACCTGCTCGGGGTCGTCCGTGAACGCGAGCGACAGCAGCAGAAGCAGCCTCGCCTTCTGTGGGTAGAGGTTGTCGGTGCCGGTGCGGAAGCGATGGGTGCGCCGGAAAACCACCCCAATCTCCTCGGCCTTCTCCTGCACCTCCCGGGACCCGCGGCCCCCGGCGAGGACGATGCCCCGGACCCCGGCTTCGGCCCACGCCGTAATGGCCTCGTCCAGCCCGGCGCCCTGGTATCCGATGAGGACCTCGACCCGGGGAAGGTCATCCTTCGAGATCGCGCTCAGATCGAACGGGGTCATCCACCGCTCGGGTTCGGCACAATGCTGTACCCGCGGGGGAGCCCGATAGGTTCGCACGTCCAGCTCGTCGATGAAGCCCAGGTTGCCGAGCTCGCGTGACACGAAGGTGTCCATCCGGTAGGCATCGCCCTTCCATGCCTCCTTGGCGGCGTGGAATTCGTCGTTGAGCATGAGCACGGTGCCGAAACAGCGGGTTTCGCCGCTGGCGGCCAGGACGATGGCGTTGAACAGGTTGGCGTGCGCGTCGGTGCCGATCACGGTCCAGGGCCGCATCGCGCCGGTGATGACGACGGGCTTCCGGCTCTGCACGGTCAGGTCGAGCCAGTAGACGAACTCGTCCATGCTGCCCGTTCCCGAGGTCACGACCACGGCGTCCGCCGTCTCGAGCGCGTCCTCGACGGCGCGGGTCAAGTCGAAGAAGTCGGCGATCGCGTAGCCGCCCGAGGGCCGGTTGCCGAACTGGACCGTGGTGACGTCCGCCACCTCGTCGATCTGGGGCCTGAGCTCCGAGAGCATCTCGTCGATGCCGAGCGACCCGGCCCGGTAGCTCTGGAAGCTGGTGCGGGTGTCGGACACCCCCGCGATGGTTCCTCCCGTGGCCACGATGGTCACCCGGGGAAGCGCCCCGGCCTCCTCCGCCGCATCGGCGGGGGGCGATGGCTCCGTGGACTGCATCGCGGGGGCCGGTGCCGGCGTTGCAGCCATCTCCGGTGCCGCCGCCGCGCACGCCGTGTTCGCGGCGAGGACCGCGAGTCCCTGAATGCAGGCGAATATAAACCGTCTCATGGGCCTCTCTCCTTCGATTTCAGGTGCTCGCCGGGTCGGGTTGGGCGCGCGTGGAGCAGGGTGCGCCGAATCCCCTTCAAGGATACTCGGTCCGCGGCGTTTTGCCGACTCCTGCGCCCGCTATTCGCCCGAGCGAGGGGGCCACGGACGCGCGAGGGCCGCGGGCGCTTTGGAACGGCCGATCCATCCCGCGAGCGCCGCGAGGGTGAGCAGGTAGGGGAACGCCAGGAGGAGCTGGTAGGGCACGTTCGCGAACACCGCCTGGAGTTCGAACTGGAGCGCCGAAGCCGCGCCGAAGAAGAGGGAGGCGAGGAGGACGAGGAGGGGATTCCAGCGGCCCAGCACGACCACTGCGATGGCGATGAAGCCCCGTCCCGCCGACATCCCCTCCGCGAAAGTGCCGGCGTGGGCGAGCGCCAGATGGGCTCCCGCGATTCCCGCCAGGAAGCCCGCGCCGAGCACCGCCAGGACGCGGGTGCGGCGCACGCGGATGCCGGCCGCGTCGGCTGCGTCCGGCTCTTCGCCCACGGCCCGCAGTTCGAGTCCCCAGCGGGTGCGGAACAGGTAGTACCAGAGCGCGGGCGCCAGCAGATAGGCCAGGTAGGTGGTCCATGCCTGGCTGAAGAGCGCCGGTCCGATCGCGGGCAGCGCCGACAGGCCCGGGAGCGGGAGCGCGGGCAGGGTGGGAAGGGTCAGCGCCGTGCCGGTGGCGCCGAACACGCTCTGGTAGACGACACCCGTGATGCCCAGTCCCCCGAGGGTCACCGCCGTGCCGACGATGATCTGGTCGGCGTTCAGGGTGATGGCGAACAGCGCGAAGACGCCGGCGATCGCGGTTCCGGCGGCTGCCCCCGCCAGAACGCCCGCGCCCGGCGATCCGGTGAGCAGCGCCCCGAGCGCCCCGCCCAAGGCACCCCCGATGATCGAGCCCTCCAGGCCGATGTTGATGACGCCGGCGCGCTCGCTGATGGTCTCGCCCAGGGCGGCGAGGGCAAGGGGCGCGCCCAGCCGCACCGACGCCTCGAGAAAGGCCTGAAGAGCCGCCGCGTCCACCGTCAGCCTCCACCCTTCCCGGCCACGCCCCGGCGCAGGAACCGGTCCGCCGCCACCACGGCCAGAATGACGAGCGCCTCGATGGCGCTGACCCAGACAGCGGGCACTCCCACGTCGCGCTGCATGGCGGCCGCTCCCGCCTGCAGGACGCCAAAGAACCCGGCCGCCAGGAGTACCGCGAGGGGGTTCAGGCCCGCGAGGAGGGCGACCGCGATGGCCGTGTAGCCGTAGCCGGGGGAGAGGTTCTCGTAGAGCGCGAAGGTCACCCCCGCCACCTCCACCCCGCCCGCCAGCCCGGCGAGCATCCCGGAGAGCAGGAACGCCCCCAGCACCACGCTTCCCGTGTGGATGCGGCCGGACACGGCTGCCGCGCGGACCGAGGCGCCCACCGCCCGCACCCGGAATCCCCAGGCGCTTTGCCTCAGCAGCCACCAGAGCGCCCCCGCGAGCACGACCGCGACCGGGAAGCCGGCGTGCAGCCGACCGGCCCCGAGGCGCGGGAGCCGGGCCGCGAGCGCTACCGGGTCGGTCTGCGGAAAGACCCCGCGCGCCTCCTGCAGGGGGCCGTGCACCAGCCACGCCACCGTGTGGATGGCGACGAAGTTCATCAGGATGGTGGTGATGACCTCTCCGACCCCGGCGCGGAACTTGAGCCCCACCGGTACGAGCGTCCAAAGGCCTCCCGCCACCGCGGCGGCCGCCATCGCCCCGGGGAGGAGCAGCCACGCCGGCGCGCCCGGAAAGGTGAGCCCCACCCACACGGCCGCCACCGCGCCCGCGTAGAGCTGCCCCTCCGCTCCGATGTTCCACACGCCCGCGCGGAAGGCGAGCGCAACGGCCAGCCCGGTCAGAATGAGCGGGGTCGCGCGCACCAGGGTGATGGAGGCGAACCGCTCCCAGGAGCCGAAGGCGCCCGAGACCAGCGCCCGCCCGGCGGCTACCGGCTCGTATCCGGCTAGGGCCAGCCCAGCAGCCGCCAGCAGCGCCGCAGTCAGGAGCGCCACTGAGCCGGCCGCCAGCGGGCCGATCCAGCGCGACCGGAGGCGCGGCCGCAACAGCCGGCGGATCATGGCAGGCGCGCCGTCCGCCCGGCGTGGATCACGCCCCCTCCGAGCCGAGCATCAGCCGGCCCATCCCCGCCGGGTTGCGCTCCTCTTCCGGCACGGCGATCAGCCGGCCGCGCACGAGCACGAAGACCCGGTCGGCCAGGTCGAGCACCTCGTCCAGATCGGTGGAGAAGAGCACGATGCCCGGCGGCGCACGCGCGGGCCGACTACCTGCCCCACCGCCTTCCTCCATCCCCGGACCGCCTCTCTTCAACTCCACGAGCTTGTCGCGCAGGAAAGCGGCCGCTGCGATGTCGAGCCCGCGCATCGGATTCTCCGCCACCAGCAGGTCGGGGGCGCGCGCCAGTTCGCGGCCCACCAGCAGCTTCTGCCGGTTGCCGCCCGAGAGCGACTGCGCCGTCGCCCGCCACCCCGGCGCCCGCACATCGAATCCGGTCACGATCTCGTGCGCGGTGCGCCGCATCGCCGCCCAGTCGATGAGCGGCCCGCGACGGTACGCGTCGGTGTCGTGGAAGGCCAGCGCGGTGTTCTCGGCCAGGTCGAAACCCGGGACCAGCCCGCCCGCGCCCCGGTCCTGCGGGATCAGGCTGACGGTGGCCGGCAGGTCCGCACTGCCGGCAGCCGGGCGCAGCCTCCCCGACAGCACGAGAGCGAGCTCGCGCTGGCCGTTGCCCTCCACCCCGCCGATGCCCACGATCTCGCCCCGGTGCACCTCCAGCGTGACTTCCCGCACCGCCGTGCGGCCGTCTTCGCCCCGGACCCCCACCGCCTCCAGGAGCGCAACCCGCTCCCCTCTTTCGACTCGTACCGGCCGGGCCGCCGGGGTCGTCTCCCGGCCGATCATCGCCCGCGCCAGCCCGGGCGCGTCCACCGCTTCGCGCCCTTCCGCCAGCACGGTTCGCCCTCGCCGGAGCACGGTCACCCGGTCGGCTACCCGCAGGATCTCGTCCAGCTTGTGCCCGATCAGCAGGACCGTGCGTCCCTCCTCCACCAGCGAGCGCAGCACGCCGAACAGCCAGTCCACCTCCTGCGGTCCCAGCACCGTCGTCGGTTCGTCCAGCACCAGCACGCGCGGATCCCGGTAGAGCGCCTTCAGGATCTCCACCCGCTGTTTCGCGCCCACCGACAGACCGGCCACGGCAGCCCCGGGGTCCACCGGCAGCCCCGTGACCCGCTCCAGTTCCGCGAGCCGGGCGTGCACGCGATCGAGCGCCAGATGGAACCCGCTGCCCTCCCGCGTCCCCAGCGCCACGTTCTCGGCGACCGTCAGACTGGGCACCAGGGTGAAATGCTGGTGCACCATCCCGATCCCGGCCGCGGCCGCCGCGCGGGCACCGCCCGGCCGCAACCGGCGACCCTCGACCAGAACTTCGCCGCCGTCCGGACGGAGCACACCGCACAGCACCCGCATGAGCGTGGTCTTGCCGGCGCCGTTCTCTCCCAGCAGCGCATGAACCTCCCCGGGCCGGGCGCTGAGATTCGCGTCGGCAAGCGCCTCGATGGATCCGAAGCGCTTGCTCACCGACCGCATCTCGACGGCGGCGCCGCCCATGGGCCTCAAGGGCCTCCGGGTTCCTCCTCCAGGAACTCGATCCGGGGCACCTCCAGCATGCCCTCCCGGATGGCCACCCTCGCCTCGTCGATGCGCGCGAGCAGGTCGGCGGGGATGCGGTCGAGCGCCACCGGGTTGACGATGAAGTCCACAACGCCCTCGCCGAGACTGAGATCGAGCGCCCCCGGGGGGAGCGTCCCGGCCGTGAACCGGCTCGCCACGTCCAGGAAGGCCCTGGGGATGTCGATGGCGGCACTTCCCGCGATGACCTCGGGGGCCACGTCGTTCTGATCCCGGTTCATGCCGATGGCCCACACCGGGTTCTCGTCCCCGTTCGCCTCCCGAACCGCCTGAAACACGCCGAAGCTGGCCGCGTCCGTGTTGTGCACCAGGACATCGGCGCCCCGGTTCAGTTGCGCCGTTGCCGCCTCCCTGGCGGCCGCCACGTCGTCCCAACTGCCGATGAAGGCCTCCAGCACCTCGATGTCCGGGTCGATGGAACGCGCCCCCGCCTCGAAGGCGCGGAAGGTCCCCTGGGCGGGCGGAATCGCCACGCCCCCGACCATCCCCACCACCCGTGACCGGGTGAGGCCTCCCGCCATCATGCCGGCGAGATAGCTGCCCTCCTCCAGGCGGAAGATCAGCGACCGCACGTTGTCCGAAATCCGACCCCCGCTGGAGACGACGATGGTCAGGTCCGGGAACTCCTCGCCGGCGCGCAACGCCGCGTCCTGGTACTCGAAGCCGTGGGCGAAAACCAGGTCGTAGCCCGAGGAACCATACGAGAAGAAGGCCTCGTCGAACTCGGCGGGCGAGCGGGTCTGCTGATGGCTGATCCGCGCCCCGAGCGACTCCTCGATCAGCAGCAGGCCTTCGTACGCCCCCGCGTACCATCCGGCGTCGCTCACAGGCCCGGACGTCAGCAGCGCGACGCGCAACGCGTCGTCCGGAGAGTCGTTCTCTCCTCCCCCGCAACCGATGACCAACCCGCCCAGGAAGCACGCCGCGCCAAGCGCGCGGGCCGCATGCCGAACCCTCGAATGGCTCATGAGTATCTCCCTGTTCCGGACGCCGGGACCTCTCAGCCGGAGCGGGAGCGTCCCCGCTCGTCGCAGCCTGTCATGACTGGCGCACCGCCTTGTCCCGCGCGCAATATAGAGCCGTCCCGCGGCAACTTCGACCCGACCCCTCGTCCCGATGACCGGGACGACCAGCCCCGAGCAGACGCCATGTCACAGCAGCGAGACCACTGGAGCTCCAACGCAGGCCTCGTGCTTGCCGCCACCGGCAGCGCGATCGGCCTCGGCAACCTGTGGAAGTTTCCGTTCATCACCTGGGAGAACAACGGCGGGGCCTTCGTCCTCGTGTACCTGATTTGCATCGCCGCAGTCGGCCTGCCGATCATGATCGCCGAGCTGCTGATCGGGCGGCGCAGCCAGAAGAGCGCGGTGGGCGCGCTGAAGGAAGCGGTGGCGTCGAAGTGGCCCGGCGGACGCAAGCTCGGGGCACTGGTGGGAGGCTGGGGCGTGCTGGCCGGCTTCATCCTGCTCAGCTACTACACGGTCATCGCCGGGTGGTCGCTCTATTACTTCACGCAGACGGTCGGGTGGACCCTCGGCGGCTACCCCGCCGACATGTCGGCCGGTGACCTCTTCAACGCGCAGGCGCTCAACACCGGCCTGCAGTTGCTGCTCTCCCTGGGGTTCAGCCTCGGAACCATCGCAGTGGTCTATTTCGGCGTGAGCAAGGGGATCGAGCGGATCGCGCGGATCTTCCTGCCCATCCTTTTCGGCATCCTGCTCCTCATGTTGGTGAGCGCACTGGGCATGAGCGGAGCGGGCGAGGCGCTCAACCACATCTTTCGGCCCAACTTCGCGGAGCTGGAGAGGGGGGCGATCCTCGAGGCGCTCGGCCACTCATTCTTCACTCTTTCGCTCGGAATGGGCGCGATGATCACCTACGGGTCGTACATCTCGCGCAAGCACTCGGTCGTGAAGGCGTCCGGCGCGATCGTGGCGCTCGACACGCTGATTGCCCTGGTCGCAACCGTGGTCATGTTCTCGGTGATCTTCTCGGTGGCCGGGATGCGCGACGAGGTAGGCGGCTCAACGGTGGGGATGCTCTTCATCTCGCTGCCCCAGCTTTTCTACAGCGAGGTTCCCTTCGGCGTGGTGCTCGGTCCACTCTTCTATGTTCTGGTGGCGCTGGCCGCGCTCACCTCGACCATTTCGCTGCTCGAAGTGGTTTCGGCGTACCTGATCGACGAGCGGCGCCTGACTCGCCACAAGGCCACGATCAGCGCTGGGGCGGCCATCTTCGCGTTCACCACTCTCGCCGTGCTATCGATCCCCGGGCTCCTGGGTGTCGAGGGCGGAGGGCTTCTCTCGACCATGAGCGTCCCGTTCTTTGGCGGCGGGAAGGTGGGGTGGTTTGCCAACGCCGACCATTTCGTGTCGAACTGGATGCTGCCAACAGGCGGGTTCTTTATCACGCTGGCGGCGGGATGGTTCATGACCCGCGAGGCGACCCGAGGCGAGCTCGAGGACGGCACCCAACCGCGCTGGTTCCACTACGGCGCGTGGCGCTTCTTCATCCGCTTCGTGGCGCCCTTCGCCGTGGCCGCGATCATCATCGCGGTGCTCTTCGGCGTCGACTTCAGCTGAGGCGCGGATGGCCGGGGACCTCCTCACCCGCCCGACGCCCAAGCGACCCGCGACCCTCGACGTGCGCGGGCGAGTGCTGTACCTGGCCGACGACACCGCCCTCGTGCGCGCCCAGCTCTACGAGGGACTGGACCTGGAACTGAGCGAGGAACTGCGCGCCCGCCTGCGCGACCAGATCTCCACCGACGAGATCACGCCCGCGTACGTCTGCTTCTTCTACGACGAGACGCTGGGGGAATTCCCCTACCTCGGGCTGCGCACCACGAACACGAAGAGCGGGGCGGAGGAATACCCCGTCACAAGAGCGAGCGTCAAGAACGGCGGCTTCGTCTGTTCGGTCGCGGGCAGGCGTCGGGGCAAGGGCTCCAGCCGGGAACAGAGCCCGTACGCAGAGCTGATGGCCGGCATCCGGGTCGTCGTCAGCGAGAGCATCGAGCGCATCTACAACGAGAACTGCCAGAACCTGGGGGTATTGACCACTACCGACTTCGGCGTGGCGGAGCGCATCGCGCGGGGCGAGCCGCTGCGGCTCGAGGAGTTCACGCGCGGCAAGGACGATATCACCCGCCAGATCATCGAGTACGGCGGGCTGTTCGAGTTCAACGTGGCCCGCATGCAGGGCAGGGCGACGGTGCCTGCGCCTTCGGCCGACCCCGGCGCTTCGGGCGCAAGCCCCCCGATGACCCTCGCGGAGAAGATCTTCGCCCGCCACTGGGTGGTCGATCCGGCAGGGGGCCAAGTCGGCGTCGACGCGGTCACCCCGGGCGAGGCCGGCTTCTTCCGCACCGACATCCGCTTCTCGCACGAGTACGTGACCCCCATGGCGGCCATCTTCTTCGAGCAGAAGATGGGGCCCGCAGGCAGGGTGCGGGACCCGGACAGCGTCCTCTTCTTCCGCGACCATCTGACCTTCCTGCACAAGGCGATGAGCCAGGAGCGCATCGAGGAGGGGCTGCTCGAGGTCGCCAACCAGCTCGAGGTGAAGCAGCGCGAGTTCGCGGAGAAACAGGGCATCCGGCTCTACGGGGAGCAGATGGGCCACCGGATGGGATCGGTCGCCATCTGCCACTCCAAGATCCTGGAGGACTACGCGGAGCCGGGGATGCTCATCATCGGCTCGGACTCGCACACGCCCCACGCAGGCGCGATCGGGGCGCTGGCGTTCGGGGTCGGCACGACGGCCATCTTCAACTCCTGGATCACCAGGGACGTGCGCGTGCAGGTCCCGCCCTCCTTCAAGGTCGAGATCTCGGGGACGCCCGCCGAGGGGGTGACGGCCAAGGACTACATGCTCGAGATCCTGCGCCACCCCTACATCCGCGATGGCCATGCGATCGGGCAGATCATCGAGTACGCGGGGCCGGCCGTGGAGGCTCTCCCCGTGGACGAGCGTGCGACCATGACCAACATGGCCGCGGAGGTGGGCGCGTTCACCGGGCTGGTCGCGGCGGACGGGCGATCGGTCGAATATCTGGTCGCCGAGCGCGGGATGGAGCGGGAGCGGGCGGAGGCACTGGCGCGCGACATGCACAGCGACCCCGGCGCCAACTACGTCCGCGTGATCGAGATCGACGCGTCCGACATCCAGCCCATGGCGGCGCTCCCCAACGACCCCGGCAACGGGGTGCCGCTCGACGACCTCGAGCCCGACCGCATCCGCATCGACATCGCCTACGCGGGGTCGTGCACGGCGGGCAAGAAGGAGGACATGGACATGTACGCCCGTGTCTTCAGCGAGATGCACGACCGCTGGGGACTGGGCGTGCACCCGGACGTGGAGTGCTTCATCCAGTGCGGCTCGACCGATGTGCGCGAGTACTGCCGGGAGCGGGGCTACCTGGACCTCTTCCGGCGCATCGGCGCCACCTTCATCGAGCCGGGATGCGGCGCCTGCATCAACGCCGGACCGGGGGTCACGCGCCGCCCCGACGAGGTGAGCATCTCCTCCCAGAACCGGAACTTTCCGGGACGCTCGGGGCCGGGTCAGTTGTACCTGGCTTCGCCGTATTCCGTCGCGGCGAGCGCGGTGGCGGGCTACGTGACCGCGTGGAAGCCGGGGGCCCGGCCGCGGCCCGTGGAGATGACGAGGCGGCTGGCGGGATGAAGCGGAGGAGTGGCCGCTGCTGGACTCGAACCAGCGACCCCTACGATGTGAGCGTAGTGCTCTGCCAACTGAGCTAAGCGGCCAAACGAAACCCGGGCCGCACCCGAAAGCGACGGCCCGCGTTCCGCGATACCCCCACGGGGAGTCGAACCCCGGTCTCTTGGCTGAGAACCAAGTATCCTAGGCCACTAGACGATGGGGGCGTCTTCAAGCAAAGGGCCGGTAAGATACCGACTTCCCCCGCGTTGAATCAACCCCCGCCCGGTTCCGCCATGAGTGATCCCGAAGGGACGCAGGTCTGGCAGGTGCCCGAGCCTCATTCCGTCTGCGATGTGCGCCTGTGCGACGGCGCGTCGACCACGCTCCGGCGCCACGGGAACCCCTCCGGCCCGCGCATCGTGATGAGCCACGGCAACAGCCTCGCGATCGATCTCTACTACCCGTTCTGGTCGCTGTTCGCGAACGACTTCGATCTCGTGCTCTACGACCTCCGGAACCACGGCTGGAATACGCCCGGGCCGCTCGGCAGCCACAATGTGCCCACGCTCATCGACGACCACATCCGCATCCAGGAAGCCATCACGAGGGGCTTCGGGAAGAAGCCGCAAGCCGGCGTGTTCCATTCTCTCTCGGGCCTGGTCTCGCTGCTGTCTCCCACGCGCGGGGGGGAGTTCACGGCCCGCGTGCTCTTCGACCCGCCGCTGTGCGAGTTCGGACCCGCGCGGGAGGAGTGCGCGGACGTGGCGAGGCGCGCGGCCACGATGACGCTTGCGCGCGCGGACCGGTATTCGACGCGGGAGGAGTTCGCGGAGGTGCTCTTGTACATGCCCGCGTTCCAGTACGTGGCACGCGGAGTACGCCGGCTCATGGCCCGGACGACGCTGCGCCGAACCGCGGACGGGGATGGGTTTGGCCTTCGCTGTCCCCGCGAGTATGAGGCCCGGATCTACCGGTACGGCGGACAGTATGCGGCGTTGATCGACTTCGGGGCGCTCGCCTGTCCGACGATGGTCATCGGGGCCGACCCCGGCATCCCCTACACGTATTTCCCGACCACCGAACTCCATCATATCCCGACCGTGGACTATGCCTGGATCCGCGGAGGGACGCACCTCGTGCAACTGGAGCAGCCGGAGGCGTGCGCGGCGGCAACGCTCGATTATCTGAAGGCGAGCGGTCTATTCCGGTAGATCGATGACGGCGCGAACCAGTCGGTCCAGCGCGTGGTCAAGCAGCTCGTGCGACATGGTTGCGGGAGGGGTCAGCTCGATCACCTGACCCTGCTCGCCCGCGGGCAGCACCATCACGCCTTTCGCCAGGAGCCTAGCGGCGATGCGGGCCCCCGCTCCCTCCCAGGGCACGGCTTGAGCGGGCCCAGGGGACGCCGGCGCGCGACGAACGATCTCGATTCCGGCCAGCAGACCCAGCCCCCGTACCTCCCTCACGTGCGCGACGCCATCCAGTCGTTCGCGCAGATGGGCGAGGAGGTGCTCCCCCAAGCTCGCCGCGTGCCGGTGGAGGCGCTCCGACTCCACAAGGTCCAGGAAGGCCAGTGACGCGGCGCAGGCGACCGGGTGTCCGAGGAAGGTGCTGGTATGCAGGGCCTCGCCGGCCGACTCCGGCCAGGCGTCGAAGACCTCCGCCGTCCCCAGGCACGCGCTCAGCGGGAAGCCGCCGCCCAGCGCCTTGCCCAGGCAGATGAGGTCGGCGTCGAGCCCGAGGGCGGGCCCCGCGAACATGCTCCCGCAGCGGCCGAGGCCGGTGAACACTTCGTCGGCCACTACGACCGCCCCGTGCTGCCGGGCGAGCGCGCACAGTGCCGGAAAGAACCCGCGAGGCGGGATGCCCACGCCCCCGCGGCCCTGCACCGGCTCCACCAGCACCGCGCCGATCGCGGCTCCACGGCGGGCGCCATCCTCGAACGCCCGCTCACACGCCGCGAGGCTCGGCGACACTTCTTCCGGGCGGCCGGGGAACGGAGCAAACACCACGCCATCGTAGAGACGCCTGCGGAAGGGCGCGCGGAAGTCGTCGCGGTGGGTGGTAGCGAGAGCACCGAGGGTCAAACCGTGATATCCACATTCAAAGGCGAGGATACCAGCTCGTCCTGTGGATAATTCGGCGGTTTTCAGCGCAATTTCCACAGCTTCGGACCCCGCAGAGGCCAGAACCGCGCGCGCCTCCGGCCAGGGAGCGAGCCCCGTCAGCCGCTCCAGCAGTTCGACCTTGGCCGCCGGAGGGTGGATGTCGCCCATCCCGTGCGTCAGCCGGTGCTGCTGCTCGGCCGCCGTCCGCACGATTCGCGGATGGCGGTGGCCGGCGAAGGCGACCCCGAACGCGCCCGTGAGGTCGACGTACACGTTGCCGTCGACATCGCGCACGTTGGACCCCAGGGCCTCTTCCCAGAAGACCGGGAAGCGGTCGCCGATGAAGGTCACGTTGCGGGATTCGGCCTGCCGCAACCGCTTCCCGAGCGCCCGCGAGCGCGGCCCCGGGGGCGTGACCCGCAGGTGCGGCAGGGCATCGCCGAAGGGACGCCCGCCGCTCATCGCCCTAGAGCTGCGGCTCCGCAGCGATGCCCATGACGTGGTAGCCCTTGTCCACATGGAGGGTCGCGCCGGTGATCCCCGCCCCCAGCGGCGAGCACAGGAAGGCGGCGGCGTTGGCCACGTCGTCGGCGGTATTCACCTCCGGCAGGGCCGCATTGGTGCGGTAGTACTCGACCATGCGGTCGATCAGGCCGATCGCGGACGCCGCCCGGCTGGGCAGCGGGCCCGCGCTGATGGTGTTCACCCGCATCCCCCACCGCCTCCCCGCCTCGAAGGCGAGCACGCGGGTGTCGCTCTCGAGCGCCGCCTTGGCCGCGCTCATTCCCCCGCCGTACCCGGGGATGACGCGTTCGGAAGCCAGGTAGCTCAGCGAGACCGCCGCCGCGCCCGGTCGCATGAGGGGACCGAAGCGCTGAACCATGCTCACGAGGGAGTAGGAACTGGCGCTGATCGCGGCCAGGTAGCCGCTGCGGCTGGTCTCGATGAGCGGCTTGCGCACCTCGGGGCCGTTCGCGAGCGAGTGCACGAGGATATCCAGGCACCCATCCCCGAAATCGGCGCGAAGGGTGTCCGCGACCTCCTGGATGGTGTAGCCGTCGACCGCACGATAGCGCTTGTCGTCCCGATACTTCGCGGGAATGTCGTCCGGGGTGTCGAAGATGGCGTCGAGGGGATAGATCTTCTCGATCTCGAGTTCACCTCCGCCCGGAAGCGAGCGATCCAGCCTTCCCCGCTTCAGGCTCATCCGGAAGATGCGCATCACCGGGGGCCAGGTGCCCAGGCAGATCGTGGCACCGGCCGCAGCAAGCGCGCGGGCGATGGCCCAGCCGTACCCCCTGTCGTCCGCGACCCCGGCGATGAACGCGCGCTTGCCGCTCAGATCTATCCCCAGCATTTCATGCCTCCTTCTCCCTGCCCAACCGGGTAGCCACCCAGAAGAACAGCGCCGCCGTAAACGCCAGCGCGACTACGGAACCCAGTCTGTCGCCGGCGTCGACAGCCAGATACCATGCGGCGCACACGATGGTCACGCAGGAACACAGCACGAGCGGCCGCGCGTTCGTGCGCAGTCCGTACGACAGTCCGCACGCCCCGGCTCCCGCCACCACAGCTGCGGCGCCCAGCGGCGGAAGATCGTACACATCGAGCGCGGTTCCGAACCCCAGAGGAATGGCAATCAGGACCGATGCCGCGAGGTGCAGGCTGTAGCGTGCGCTCCGCAGCATCGCCGGAGCTCGATAGATGCCCCAGAGGGCCAGCGCTGTGACCAGCAACAGCCACGCGTCCAGCGCCAGGAGCGCCTCCGCGCCGAGCTCGAAGGGCCCGGCCACGGTAAGGCCCGCCATAGGATAGCCCACGTAGAGGCTGACGGTGAAGGCGTACAGGGTTCGACGTGAGACGGACCGGGTGTTTCCCGTCCGCATCAGCAGGGCAAGAACCACCAGGGCAGCCGCCAGCGCACCGTCGAGGATCCAGATGATGACGTCGGTGTCCAGATCGAAGGCTCGAAAGAGAAACGCCGCCAGAAAGCCGTAGCCGAGCGCCGTGCCCACCGCCGGCATGATCGGGTTGCGGCGCACGAAGACCGGGATGGTCGCGGCCGGAGTTGCAAGGGCGAGAAGGCCGACCACGACGCCGCCTGGCGTCGTGTTTTCCCAGGCCTCCATCGAGTACACGTACGCCGTGAGGAGCAGGATCAGACCGCTGGTCTGGAGCGCGTACGTCACCGGCACGTAGCGCCGCGCCGCCTCGAGCCGCATCCCCAGCAGCACGATCGCGATCCCCGTCCCGGCAATCACCCATGTGCGCGCCGCGGGCCCCAGGTCGGGCCACGACCAGGCAAAGAAGGTGACCGCCGCGATCACCAGCAGAATGCCTGCCATTCCCGCGACGGCGTATTGCAGAAACCGGCGACGCGCGCGCCGTTGGCTGTGCGCGTGCTCCTCGCGCAGCCGCTCGGCCAGCTCGCCGGAGACAAGCCCGGCCTCCTGCCAGCGCTCCAGCGCGGATTCCATGTCGGATCTGCTCATGCGCTCCCCCCCAGCCACAGCCAGAATACGGCGTAGAGCGCGAGGAGCGTAAGTCCTTCCCAGCGCCGAACCTTGAGCGCGGACCACGCCATCGGCCACACCAGCGCCGACAGGATGAACATCGCGAGGAATTCGCGGCCCAGCACGCCCGAGGCGACCGAGAGCGGTTCGATGACGGCGGCGGTGCCCAGGACCGCCGTCAGATTGAAGATGTTGGAGCCGATGACGTTGCCGACGGCGATATCCGCCTCATTGCGCGTCGCCGCGACCACCGAGGTGGCCAGTTCGGGCAGCGATGTGCCGATGGCGACGACGGTTCCGCCGATGAGCAGCTCCGAGATGCCCATCCCCGTGGCGATATCGATTGCGCTGACTACGATCAGCCTCCCGCCCAGCACCAGAAGTCCCGATCCCAGGAGGACCAGCAGCACGTTCTTCGTGACCGATGTCGGCTTCGTACGGGCATCATCCTCGGAAAACGCCTCGAACTCCTTGAGGATCTCGGGGGTCTCGCGGCGCGCCGAGCGCAGCAGAGCGCCCAGGTAGATCACGAGCACGCCCAGGAGAACCGCCCCGTCCAGTCGAGATGCGTACTGGTCGGCGATCAGCGGATAGGCCAGCACGGTGATCGCGAGCATTGCCGGAATCTCGCGTACCACCATGCGCCGGTTGACGCCGAGCGGCTGGACGATCGCGGTGACCGCGAGGATCAGGCCGACGTTGGCGAGATTGGAGCCGAGGGCGTTGCCGATCGCCAGGTCGGAACTCCCCCCGATGGCGGCGAGCACACACACCACCAGTTCGGGCGCGGACGTGCCCAGCGAGACCACGGTCAGCCCCACCACGATGGGCCGCGCCCCGATCGTCCTGCCCAGGCCGGCCGCGCCGAAAACGAGCCAATGGGCGCCGAGATAGAGGCCGATCACGCCGCCGAACAGGCCCAGTGCGGGGAGGATCAAATCCGGCTATCCGGGAGGGGCCACGGAGCGGCGGCTGGGGGCGCGATTCGGGGGTTTCATGTCACGAACGATAAACGTACCGCTGAAATCGCGCACCGGTGAATGCCATCCGGGCCCCCGCGGGATTGCGGACACCGTCACCCGCAGCTCCGGCACGGCCGGTAGTCCCGGATTCCGCTCGGCTATTCCTCGAGCAACCTCAGGAAGGCTTGTTCGTCCAGCACAGGAACACCCAGCTCTTCGGCCTTCTTCGCCTTGGATCCCGGTCGCTCCCCCCTGACCAGGTAGCCGGTGGCGGAACTTACGGAAGAAACCACGCGCCCACCCAGGCTCTCCACGCGCTTCTTCGCCTCGGATCGCGTGATCGAGTCCAGCTTTCCGGTGAACACGAAGCTCTTTCCCTCCAGCGCGCGGCTCTCCCGCTCGGGCGGAGGAATCAGGTCGAAGCCCTTGGACAGAATGGCATCGACGGAAGCGGCGCGGGCATCATCGTTGAAGAACCGCGTGATCTTCTTCGACATGATGGGCCCGATCCCCTCCACCTCCTCCAGCCGCTCCGCCGTGATTTCGCGCAGGGTCGCGAGATCGCGGAACTCGGCGGCCAGTACGCGCGCCACCGTGGCCCCCACCTCGGGGATGCCCAGGCCGTAGATGAAGCGCGCGAGTTCCGTTTTCTTCCCGCTCAGAATCGCCGCCGCCAGCTTTCGCGACCGGGTTTCCGCGAACCCCTCGAGCTTGAGGAGGTCGTCCGGCGTCAGATCGAAGAGGTCGGCGGGCTCGCGCACCAGGCCCTCACCGACCAGCAGCGCGACCGTCTCCGAACCCAGGCCCTCGATGTCGAGCCCGCCCCGCGACACGAAATGCTCGATGCCGCGTTCCAGTTGGGCCGGACAGCCCAGGCGGTTCGAACACACCACGAACGGCCCCTCTTCCACCACGGCCGCGCCGCACCGGGGGCACTCCTCGGGCATCGGGAAGGGTTCGCTGCGCGCCCGCCCGGGTTCCTCCACCCGCTCGACCACCTGCGGAATGACGTCGCCCGCGCGCTGAATGCGGACCAGGTCACCCGCGCGCACATCCTTGCGCTCCAGCTCCTCGCGGTTGTGCAGCGAGGCGCGCGACACGGTCACGCCCCCAACCTCGACGGGGCGCAGCAGGGCGAGCGGAGTCAGCTTTCCCGTGCGGCCGACCTGCACGGTGATGCGCTCCAGGCGGGTCACCTCCTGCCGGGGCGCGAACTTGAATGCGAACGCCCACCTGGGATGATGGGAGGTGCTCCCCAGCGCGGCACGCGGAGCCAGCGCGTTCAGCTTCAGCACCACCCCGTCGATCTCGTAGTCAAGGTCGTCCCGGTCCCGCGCGAAATCGGCGTGATAGGCGATGGCTTCGTCGATGTCCGCCACCTTGCGGGTGCGGTCCGGCAGCCGCAGCCCCCACCTGTGCAGCACTTCCACCGCCTGCTCGTCGGTGTCGAAGCCCATCGCTTTTTCGGGGGCGGAGGGCTCTCCGTCCCCGGTGCCGGAGGCCGTCCAGGTGACGTCGAGGATGTCGAAGGCGAAAAACTCCAGCGGCCGCGTCCGAGTGATGCGCGAGTCCAGTTGGCGCAGCGCGCCCGCCGCCGCGTTACGCGGGTTGGCGTAGGGTTCGAGACCGGCTTCGACCCGGCCCTGGTTGAGTTCCTCGAAGGAAGAGAGGTACATGAGGACCTCACCGCGGACTGCGAGCAGGGATGGGATCGGGAGCGGGTCACGCCCGGCGCGTAGCCGCAGCGGCACCGAAGGAATCGTGCGGGCATTCTCGGTGACGCCCTCGCCCTCCACCCCGTTCCCCCGCGTCACGGCGCGGTCCAGCACCCCATCCACATAGACCACTTCCAGCGACGACCCATCCAGTTTTGGCTCCACGAGGTACTCGACCGGCCCGTCCACCGCCTTGCGTACGCGCTCGTCGAAGCGGCGCAGATCCTCCTCCGATTCGGATGAGTCGAGCGAGAGCATGGCCACCACATGCGGCACCACCGGCAGCTCCGAAAGCGGATCCGCCCCGACCCGCTGGGTGGGCGAGTCGGGGGTCAGGAGGTGCGGAAACGCCTCCTCGATGGCCTGAAGCTCGCGAAACAGCCTGTCGTAGGCGCCGTCCGAGATCTCCGGCCGGTTCTCGACATGGTAGAGGTGGTCGTGGCGCCTGATCTCGGCGCGCAGGCGGTCGGCTCGGCGCCGAACTTCCCCCTCGGTCGGGGTCACGTCGTGGTTCTCAAGGGGTCGGGGAGGCTCCTCGGGCCGGGCCGGATGCGGATTGTGCCCGCCAGCGGTGACGAATGACACAACGATAACCCCAACGCAATGGCCACGCTCCGGGGGATTCGCCGCCGACGGAGAGCTTCGCTTTCTGGCGGCCGAGAGCGCCCATGGCCCTCTTGACCGGAAGGCCCCGGCCATGCTTATTCCGTCTCGCTGCAGCCCGGCGCATCATCACGCGAAGCCACAGCCGACTTCCGTCGGCCGCCCATCCCGGTTCTCGCGCCGCGAGAAGCTCTCGACAACCTGTCGCGAGCCGGAACTCCACGCGGACGAGAACCATGCTGGGACGCTACGGAAAGATATTCGCCCTCGGCCACCGTGCGACGAAGGGACTGCTCGACAAGCCCGTCGTCGTGGAAGAGAAGGTGGACGGCTCGCAGATCAGTTGGGGTCTGGTCGGCGATCCGCCGCGCCTGTCGGCCCGCTCCAAACGGCTCACGCTCGATCTGGACGAGCCGCCGAACCTCTTCGCCCCGTCGGTCGCGTCGATCCGGCGGATGGCCGCAGATGGCCTGCTGTCGCCGGGCGTCGTCTATCGCGGTGAGGCGGTGGGCCGGCCGCGCCACAACACGCTCGCCTATGGCCGCGTGCCGCAGGGCTACATCGCTCTGTTCGATGTCGACGCCGGCACCGAGGACTACCTCGGCTACGAGGAAAAGGCCCGGGTGGCGACCCGGCTGGGGATCGAGGCGGTGCCCATCCTCTTCGAGGGGATGCTGTCGAGCCCGGCCCGGCTGGAGAAGCTGCTGGAACTCGAGTCGTTCCTGGGCGGGCCCAGGATCGAGGGCGTGGTCATCAAGCGTGCCCACGAGGTTCCCCTCTTCGGCGAGGACGGTCTCCCAATCCGGGCCAAGTTCGTCTCGGAGAAGTTCAAGGAGGCCCACGCCGGCAACCCCGATTGGAAGCGCCTCAGGCAGACCGAGTTCCTGAAGGTCCTGGCGGAATCGGTGTCCGGCCCGGCCCGCTGGGAGAAGGTGGTGACCGGGCTCCTGGCCGAGGGGCTGATCGAAGGCGGCACCCCGGTCGAGATCGGCAGGATCATCCGCCACATCCGCGAGGACGTGCGCGAGGAGTGCCTGGACGACCTCAAGGACCGCCTGTGGAAGCACTTCGAGAAGCGCTTCGACGGCGCGGTCACCAAGGGGTTCCCCGAGTGGTACAAGAAGCGGCTGGCGGAAGCCGCGTTCGGGGATTGACGACCTGTTGCCTGGGCGCGCTGGCCATGAAAGCGACATGAAAGCCACCATCGAGAATGAAGCGGCGGACCAGCAGACGCCTGAGGAATGGCTCCGCGCGTGGTTGAGGGACTGCCATGCCGCGATGGAACAGGCGCCGCCCGGGCCCACCGCGCTCGAGCACCTTGAAGCCGATCGGAATCGGCTCGAACCAGGTTGAAGCCCCTGGTCGTTGACGCGAGCGGCTGGGTGTCGGCCGTTGACGGCGGCTATCGACAAGAGGCTCCAGAGCCAGACGGGGGGATCGAGGAGGAGGTTCACGAGGCGGGACCGTCCGTCCCCACCGGCCCGGGACGGCGTTCTCCCGTTCGCACCCCGCCCGCGCTTTCCCTAGATTTCCAGCGCCGTACCGGATCCGTTCATCCCTGGAGGAACCCCATGACGCATCATAGGTCGTCCCGGCGCCCGTTCCCGTTCCTGTTGCACGGCCTGCTCTGTGCGCTGGCGGTCTCCCTCGCGCCCATCGCCGCGCAGGCTCAGATGGAGCCCACTACCCCCCGCGGCGCCGACGAGGGCCAGGGCCCCTTCGATCGCCTGATCATCCGCGGGGTGACCGTCATCGACGGCACCGGCTCGCCGCCCCGGGGGCCGATGGACGTCGTCATCGAGAACAACCGCATCGTCGAGATAGCCTCGGTGGGCTACCCGCTGGTGGACATCAACGAGCAGCGCCGCCCGGAGGCGGGCGACCACGAGATCGACGGCGAGGGCATGTTCCTGCTCCCCGGCTTCGTCGACATGCACGCCCACACGGGAGGCGTTCCCAAGGCCCCGCAGGGCGAATACGTCTACAAGCTCTGGCTGGGCCACGGGATCACCACGTCGCGCGGCGTGCCCCACGGGGGATTCGAGTGGCAGCTGCGCGAGAAGGCGTTGGCGGCCCAGAACACCATCGTCGCGCCTCACATGTACTCGTATGCGCGTCCCGGAAGCGGCGAGGGCTGGGGCGGACGCCTGATCATCACTCCCGAGGACGCGCGCGAGTGGGTGCGCTGGGCCGCGTCCCAGGAAATCGAGGGCCAGACCATCGACGGCCTCAAGCTGGGCGCCTACGACCCCGAGATCATGGCCGCGCTCATCGACGAGGCGCATCGCTTCGACCTGGAAACCGTCGCCCACCTCGACCAGATGGGCATGGCGCGCATGACGGCGGTCGAGGCGGCGCGGGTCGGACTGGACATGATGACGCACTACTACGGCCTCATGGAGTCCATGCTCACCGACTACTCGGTCCAAGACTGGCCCCTCAACTACAACTACAACGACGAGCAGCACCGCTTCGGCAACGTGGGACGCCTCTGGTACCAGGCCGCGGAGCCCGGCAGCGAGCAGTGGGAGGACCTCATCGACGAGTTCCTTGAGCTGGGCTTCGGGCTCGACCCCACGATGACCATCTACGAGGCCAGCCGCGACGTCATGCGCGCGCGCGAAGCGGATTACCACGAGGAGTACACGCTTCCGTCGCAGGAGGACTTCTACCAGCCCAGCCGGGTGGCGCACGGATCCTACTGGTTCTACTGGACCACCGAGGACGAGTACCACTGGCGCAGGTTCTACCAGAAGTGGATGCACTTCCTGAACGACTACAAGAACGCCGGCGGGATCGTGACCACGGGCTCGGACTCGGGCTTCATCTACAAGCTCTACGGCTTCGACTACATCCGCGAGTTCGAGCTGCTGCGCGAGGCGGGCTTCCATCCCGTGGAGGTGATCCGCTCCGCGACCCTGTACCCCGCGCAGATGCTCACCAAGTACGACGACGCTCCCGCCGACTTCGGCATCATTCGTCCGAATACGCGCGCCGACCTGGTTCTGGTGGATGAGAATCCGCTCGAGAACCTGAAGGTGCTGTACGGCAACGGCGCGCCCAAGCTGGACGACGAAACCGGCGTGCCCGGGCGCGTCGGGGGAATCAAGTACACCATCAAGGACGGCATCATTTACGACGCCCAGCAGCTTCTGGAGGACGTGCGCGAGATGGTGCGTCAGGCGAAGGCGGAACGGGCCGCAGTCTCGGACGGCAGCGGGCGGTAGCTGCGAGGCGAGACCTCCGCGAAACGGCTGTTCCCGGCACGATGACCGCCGCCGCCAGCCGCGTGCCCCTCGATGTTGCCCGGCTGCGCGCGGACACTCCCGGCTGCCGGGACCGCATCCACCTGAACAACGCGGGCGCCGGCCTCATGCCGGCGCCCGCGTTGCGTGCCGCACGCGACCATCTGGAACTCGAGGCCCGCATCGGCGGCTACGAGGCCGCCGATGCGCGCGCCGACCAGGTCGCCGCCGCCTACGACGCGGTCGCCGGGCTGCTCGGGGTGGCGCCCGCCAACATCGCCTTCATGGAGAACGCCACCGCCGCCTTCAACCAGGCGCTCTCGTGCGTCCCCTTCCAGCGCGGGGATGTGCTGGTGACGAGCACGAACGACTACGTCTCCAACCAGATCGCCTACCTTTCGCTGCAGGCCCGCCTGGGGGTGGAGGTGGTGCGGGCGCCCGACCTTCCCGAGGGGGGCGTCGACCCGGCCGCTGTGTCGCGCATCATCCACCGGCGGGGCGCGCGCCTGGTCGCGCTCACCCACGTGCCCACCAGCTCCGGACTCGTGCAGCCGGTCGCGGAGGTGGGGCAGGCCTGCCGGGAGCGCGGCGTCCTCTACCTGGTCGACGCCTGCCAGTCGGTGGGGCAGATGCCGGTGGACGCGCGCGCCATCGGATGCGATTTCCTGTCGGCCACCGCCCGCAAGTTCCTGCGCGGGCCGCGCGGAGCGGGGTTCCTCTACGCCTCGGACCGCGTCCTCGACATGGACCTCGAACCCCTGATGCCGGACCTGAGGGGCGCCCACTGGATCGACGCCGACCTCTACCAGCCCGCCCCGGACGCGACCCGCTTCGAGAACTGGGAGTTCGCGTACGCGCTGGTGCTGGCCACCGGCGAGGCGGTGCGCTACGCGACCCGGCTGGGTCTCGAACCCATTCGCGAGCGGGCCTGGGACCTCGCGGACTTCGCGCGCGAAACGCTGGGCGCGCTGGATGGCGCAACCGTCCTGGACCAGGGACGGGTCCGCTCCGCCATCGTTTCGCTGCACCTGGCGGGCCATGACGCGGTCGAGTTCGTCCCCGCGCTGCGCAAGCGGGGCATCAACACCTCCGCCACGCCCCACGGCTACGCCCTGATCGACCTGGACGCCAAGGGCGTCGAAAACACCCTGCGCGTCTCTCCCCACTACTACAACACCAGGGCCGAAATCGAGACGCTCGCGGAAGCGGTCCGCGAGTTCCTCCGGGACGGACCGGGTTAGTTCAACACCACATCCTCTTGATCCTCGGGAGAGCACGATGAAGCACCATCGACCCCTCGCCGCCTGCACCGTCCTCTTCCCGGCGCTCGCCCTCGCCGCCTGCACCGGGGACACCCCAGGCCCCGGGAATGCCCCCGCGGACGACCCGGCAGCGAGCGAAGCAACCCGCCCGCTTCCCGAAGGCGCCCAGGCCTTCTCTCTCCTCGGCGAAACCCTGTACCCCAACGCGGCTCCGCCCGACATCGCGGCGCAGCAGGCCGAGGACATCGACATCGCCCGCGCCGACTACGACGCCGATCCCGACGATGCCGACGCCATCATCTGGCTGGGCCGCCGCATCGGCTACACGGGGCTCTATCGCGAGGCCGTCGACGTCTTCAGCGAGGGGATCGAGAAGCATCCCGGGGACGCCCGCATGTATCGGCACCGGGGCCACCGCTGGATCAGCGTGCGCGAATTCGACCGGGCCATCGACGACCTCTCGCATGCAGCCTCCCTGGAGGAAGGCGAGCCCGACGAGGTGGAGCCGGACGGCCAGCCCAACGAGCGCGGCATCCCCACCAGCACCCTCCAGTCCAACATCCACTACCACCTGGCGCTGGCGCACTACCTGAAGGGCGATTTCGAAGCCGCCGTCCCGGCGTACGAGGACTACATCGCCGTCACCAACAACCCCGACCAGCTGGTCGCGATCTCACACTGGTGGTACATGGCGCTCCGCCGCCTGGGACGCGACGACGAGGCGGCCGCCGTTCTCGAACCCGTGACCGCCGACCTGGACGTCATCGAGAACACCTCCTACCACCAGCTCCTGCTGATGTACAAGGGCGAGATCGAAGCGGACGAGCTGTGGGATCCGGAGCAGGAGGACCCGTCCGGCGTGGCCATCGCGTACGGCGTGGCGACCTGGCACCTCTACAACGGACGCGAAGAGCAGGCGCGGGAGATGTACCGGCGCATCCTCGAGGGCTCGGGCTGGGCCGGATTCGGCTACATCGCGGCCGAAGCCGAGATGGCGCGCCTGGAGGCCGGCTGATCAGGCATCGATTGCTTGACCCTTGGGACGCCCAATTCTAGATTGCTTGAAACGGAGAATCATTCTTGATTACAAGGGGCTCCCGGACGGAGCCCCCAGTCGTCTCCCACCCCCGGGCTCCGTATCCGCCCGGGCCGGAATCCCTCCAGATCGATAGCAATGAGCGACGCGCCAATCCTGAAGACCGCCGGTCTGCGCGCCAGAGTCACCGACGAGGAAATCGAGATCCTCAAGGGTGTGGACCTGGCGATTCGCCCCGGTGAGATACATGCCATCATGGGCCCGAACGGGTCCGGAAAGAGCACGCTGGCCAAGATCCTCGCCGGCCATCCCGGCTACGAAGTAACTGGCGGCAGCGCGTTCTTCGACGGCCAGGACCTGCTTGAGCTGGAGACCGACGAGCGCGCCCGCTCGGGCGTCTTCATGGCCTTCCAGTATCCCGTCGCCATCCCCGGCGTCTCCATCGCCAACTTCCTCCGCACGGCTCTACAGGCGCGTCTGGAGGACGGCGACGAACTCGACCTGTTCGACTTCCAGGACATCCTGCTGGAGCGCATGGAGCTGCTCGAGATGTCCCCCTCCTTCGCCGAGCGCGCGGTCAACGACGGCTTCAGCGGGGGGGAGAAGAAGCGCAACGAGATCCTGCAGATGGCGGTGCTGGAGCCGGCGCTGGCCATCATGGACGAAACCGACTCCGGCCTCGACATCGATGCGCTCAAGGTCGTGGCGCGCGGGGTCAACACCCTGCAGAAGGAGCGGCCCGAGATGGCCGTGCTGCTGATCACGCACTACCAGCGGCTGCTCAACTACATTCAGCCCGACTTCGTTCACGTCATCGTGGACGGGCGCATCGTCCGTTCCGGCGGTCCCGAAGTCGCGCTCAGCCTGGAAGAAGGCGGCTACCGGGAGTACCGGCAGCTGCAGTCGTCCGTTTCCGCCGCCTAGGCGGGACGGCCAACCCGCGAGGTCCACAATGCCCACCAACGAAGCCGTACAAGACATCGGGCTCGACGACTACAAGTACCATTTCATAACCGAGGACGAACCCGTCTTCCGCAGCGGACGCGGGCTGAACGAGAAGGTCGTGCGCGAGATCTCGGCGCAGAAGGGCGAGCCGGAGTGGATGCTCGACTTCCGCCTCAAGTCGCTCGACATCTACAACGCCAAGCCGATGCCCACCTGGGGCGGCGACCTCTCGCAACTGGAGTCGGTGCTGGGCGACATCTTCTTCTACGTCCGCCCGCAGGAGCGCATGGAGCGCTCGTGGGACGACGTCCCGGCGAACATCAAGGAGACCTTCGACCGGCTGGGCATCCCCGAGGCCGAGCGCGAGATCCTGGCCGGGGTCGGCGCCCAGTACGAGTCGGAGATGGTCTACCATTCCCTGAAGGAGGAGTGGGAGGCCCAGGGCGTCATCTTCGACTCCATCGAGGACGGCCTGCGCAACCACCCGGAACTCTTCCGCGAGCACTTCGCCACCGTGGTGCCGCCCGGCGACAACAAGTTCGCGGCCATGAACTCGGCCGTGTGGTCGGGGGGATCCTTCGTCTACATCCCGCCCGGCGTCGAACTCGAAACCCCGCTGCAGGCGTACTTCCGGGTCAACCAGGAGCAGATGGGGCAGTTCGAGCGCACCCTCATCATCGCCGACGAGGGCTCGCGCGCCCACTACATCGAGGGATGCACCGCGCCCGTGTACTCGACCGAGTCCTTCCATTCCGGCGTGATCGAGATCGTGGTCAAGCCGGGCGCGCACTTCCGCTACACCACCATCCAGAACTGGTCCAACAACATGTACAACCTCGTGACCCAGCGTTCGCTGGTGCACGAGAACGCGACCATGGAATGGCTCGACGGGAACCTGGGCTCCAAGCTCACCATGAAATACCCGTCGTGCTTCCTGGTGGGAGAGAGGGCGCACGGCTCGATTCTGTCGATCGCGTACGCCGGCAACGGCCAGCATCAGGACACCGGCGGCAAGGTCATCCACGCCGCGCCCCGCACCAGCTCCTCCATCGTCTCGAAGTCCATCTCCAAGGGGAGCGGACGGGCGAGCTACCGCGGCCTGTGCAAGGTCTACGAGGGGTCCACGGACGCCAAGTCGAACGTGGAGTGCGACGCGCTGCTCATCGACGAGGCGGCGCGCACCGACACCTATCCCTACATCGAGATCGACGAGAACCAGTCCACGGTCGGGCACGAAGCCCGCGTCTCCAAGGTGGGGGAGGAGCAGATCTTCTACCTGATGAGCCGGGGAATGCCGGAAGAGGAAGCCATGGCGCTGATCGTGCGCGGCTTCATCGAGCCCATCGCCCGGCAGTTGCCGTTGGAATACGCCGTGGAGCTGAACCGGCTGATCGAGCTGGAGATGGAAGGGTCGGTAGGATAACGAGGAACGGCACCATCACACGTACATCCGCGCCCGCCCGCGGGCGTTGAGCATAGAAGCAACGGCATGTCCCGGACATCGACATTGCAGGCTCCAGCCGCCGGGCCGCTGGAGGGAGTGACGGCGACCATCAACGCGGCGGCCGTGGAGCGCCTGGCCGCCGGCGAGCCGGACTGGCTGGCCGAGCGGCGCTGGCAGGCCTGGGAGGCCTACGAGCGGACCCCCCTTCCCACGACCCGGCTCGAGGAGTGGCGCTACACCGACCTGTCGCGCAAGCTCGACCTCGACGCCCTGAGCCCCGCGGCCCGCGGCGCGCGCGGGATCTCCGCGGACGCCTGGCCCCCCGAGCTGCGGCAGGCGATGCGCGAGGACTGGGACGCCGCCGGGCACATTGTCGAGATCGACGGCCGGGTGGTGCACGCCGACCTGACCGCCGAAGCCGCCGCGCAGGGGGTTGTGCTGGCCTCGCTGCGGGAGGCGGTGCACGCTCATCCGGATCTGCTGCGCGAGCACCTGGCCGCCCGGGCCATTCCACCGGACCAGGGCAAGTTCTCGGCGCTCAACGCGGCGCTCTGGACCGATGGCACGGTGCTCTTCGTGCCGCGCAACGTGACTCTTCCCCTGCCCGTGCGGATCACGCGCTGGGTTTCCGATCCGGCGGCCGCCTACTTCGCCCGCACCCTGGTGATCGGAGAGGACTGGTCCACGCTGTCCGTCGTGGAGGAGATCCTCTCGCCGCACTTCGACGAGCAGACCTTCTTCCTGTCCGCGGCGGAGGTTCTGGCCGGGGACAACAGCGCCACCCATTACGCCTCCGTGCAGCGGATGGGCCTGGGCGCCTTCCACATGGCGCTCTACCGCTCGCTGGTCGGCCGTGACGCGCGCACGGATTCGCTGCACGTGACCCTGGGGGCGAGCACCGCGCGGCTGGATCTGAACTCGGAGCTGGCCGCGCCCGGAGCGCACAGCCACATCCTCGGCCTCTATTTCGGCAACGAGGACCAGCATTTCGACCACTGCACCAGCCAGAACCACGCGGCGCCCCACGCCACCAGCGATCTGCTCTACAAGGGGGCGCTCGACGACGCGTCGGGGTCGGTGTTCCGCGGCATCATCCGGGTCTCGCCCGGCGCCCAGCGCACCGACGCCTACCAGACCAACCGCAACCTCCTCCTCTCGGAAGAGGCTTCGGCGCATGCGCTGCCCAACCTCGAGATCGAAGCGGATGACGTCCGCTGCTCGCACGGGGCCACGGTGGGCCAACTGGAGGAGGAGGCCCTCTTCTACCTGCAGAGCCGGGGGCTGTCGCGGCGGCGGGCGGAGCGCCTGGTGGTGCGTGGCTTCCTGCAGGACGTGCTGCAGCGGCGTCCGCCGGGAAGCGTTACCGAAAAGGTGACGCGCGCCATCGAGGAAAAGCTCCGTGCCCACTAGCGGTCCGTGGATGAATCCGCCCGCGCACCGAGAGCGGCGAGGCGCCGGGCTGGCAAGGCGCTTTGAAGGCCGAATAGCAGGGCTATTGGGCCGAAAAGCAACGCAGAGCGAAGCGATCCAGCGCGGATGCATCGCCGTTCGAATGCCGGGGGGAGTTCGTCCACGGGCTGCCAGGACGAAGGCTGGTGTTTAGGAAGAAGCCCGAGTGGCACTGCGTGGCGGATGCGGACTCCTGCCCTCCGGGGTCATTGCTCGCGGTGATGGCGGGAGACACCCCTGTCGTGCTGGCCAACGTGGACGGCACCTTCTACGCGCTGCGCGACCGCTGCTCCCACGCCGACTATCCCCTCTCCGACGGGACGCTGGAGGGCGATCAGGTCGAGTGCATGTATCACGGGGCCCGCTTCGACCTGGCCAGCGGGCGTGCCAGGTGCCTGCCCGCGATCCGCCCGGTGCGCTCCTACCCGACCGAGGTGAGGGACTCGGCGGTATTCGTGCTGGTGGGAAAATGAACGGCCCGGCGGCGGCGGCCGGAGCCCGCGCCAGCGACCGGCGTTCGCGCGCGAACGCCTTCGCCTCCCGGGCCCGGCGCGACTTCCCGGCCCTGCAGCAGGAGGTGGGCGGCAAGCCGCTGGTCTACCTGGACAACGCCGCCTCCACCCAGAAGCCCGACGCGGTCATCGACGCGATCGCGAACTACTACCGGCACGACCACGCCAACGTCCACCGGGGCATGCACGAGCTCGCGCGCCGGGCGACCGAAGCCTACGAGGGCGCGCGCCGCAAGGTGGCCCGCTTCCTGGGCGCCGCCGACCCCGCCGAGGTGGTCTGGACGCGAGGCACCACCGAGGCGATCAATCTGGTGGCGAGCGCCTGGGGCCACACCTTCCTCGGCGAGGGCGACGAGATCGTGCTCTCGACCCAGGAGCACCACTCCAACCTCGTGCCCTGGCAGCTCGCCGCCGCGCGCGCCGGAGCCCGCCTGCGCTACCTGGAACTCGACGACGAAGGCCGGCTCCGGCTCGACCGGCTGCCGGAGCTGCTCTCGCCGCGCACCCGCATGGTGGCGCTCTCCCACGTGTCCAACGCGCTGGGCACGGTCAACCCGGTCGCGGAGATCGCCGAGCAGGTTCACGCCGCCGGCGCCCTCCTGCTGGTGGACGGCGCCCAGGGAGCCCCTCACCTCCCCATCGACGTGGCGGCGCTCGGGTGCGACTTCTACGCCGCCTCGGGCCACAAGATGTGCGGACCCACCGGGATCGGCGCGCTGTGGGGGCGGCGCGAGCTGCTCGAACGGATGGAGCCCTACCAGGGCGGCGGCGAGATGATCTCGGTGGTCGAGCGCGACTACAGCACCTGGGCCGAGGTGCCCCACAAGTTCGAGGCCGGCACCCCCAACGTTGCCGGCGCGGTGGGGATGGGGGCAGCCGCCGACTACCTCGCCGGCATCGGGCACGCCGCCCTCGCCGAGCACGAGCGCACCGTGCTCGAGTACGCGCTCGACCGCCTGGCGGCCGTCGACGGCATTCGCCTCTTCGGGCCGCCCGCCGGCGAGCGCTGCGGGGTGGTGTCGTTCCTGCTCGACCATGCCCACGCCCACGACGTCGCGACCATCCTGGACGCGGACGGGGTGGCCGTGCGGGCGGGCCACCACTGCGCGCAACTGGTCATGAAGCACTTCGGCGTGCCCGCCACCTCGCGCGCATCGTTCTACCTGTACAACGACACCGAAGACGTGGACCGGCTCATCGAGGGGCTGAACCGGGTGAAGGCCATCTTCGGATGACGCCACACATCGCAGACCGCGCACCATGACCGAGATCGCCCTGAGTTCGCTCTACCAGCAGCTCATCCTCGAACACTACCGCAAGCCACGGAACAAGGGCGTGCTCCCGGGAGCCACGGTCGAAGTGCACATGGCGAACCCCGTCTGCGGCGACGAAATCCGCCTGCACCTGAAGCTGGACGGGGAGGAGCGCGTACAGGCCGCCACCTTCATCGGCCAGGGCTGCTCCATCTCCCAGGCCTCGGTCTCGATGATGACCGTGCGCCTGAAGGGGAAAAGCCTCGACGAGGCCCTGGCGCTCGCCGAGCGCTTCACGGAGATGATGCACGGAAGCAGGGAAGCCGCCCGCGACCGGAAACTGGGCGAACTGCGCGCGCTTCAGGGGGTGAGCAAGTTCCCGGTGCGCATCAAGTGCGCGCTGCTCGGCTTCGACGCGCTCCAGGAGGCCGCGAAGCGGGTCCGGGACCAGGCGGACGGCTCGGACCGCGGCTGACGCGGACGCCGCCCCAGTCCACCGGGGCCCCGTTCGCCAAGCCTCACGGCTCCAGCAACACCTTCACCGCCCCGCTCGCGCGATGGTTGGCGGCAGCGCCCAGCGCCGTGCGGAACTGCCGCAGCGGGAAGACGTGCGTGACCATCTTCTCCAGGGGCGTGCCCGTCTCCTCCATCAGCTCGTGCGCGATCGCCATGGTGTGGCGGGTCCCGCCCCGCCAGCGCTCCCGGCCGTAGCCCACGTAGCCCTTAAGGTCGAGCTCCCGGGCCCACATCCAGGTGAGGTCGAGCCTGGTCTGGCCCGTACACCCCAGCATCACCACCCGTCCCCGCGGAGAGGCGAAGCTCAGCGCCTGGGCCAGGCTTCCCGCGCTGCCCACGCAATCGAAGATCAGCGGGAACCCCCCGCGCTCGAAGACCTCCGGGCCCACGATGGGCTGATAGGCCACCGCCCCGGTATCGACCAGCGCGTTGCGGGCCTCGAAACCCGGTGACACCACGTCGGAGGCCCCGAACGCCCGCGCCAGCTCCGCCTCGTGCGGGCGCTTGGTCTGGCCCAGCAGGAACCCGTCGAAGCCCAGCGCGCGCAGCGCCCAGATCGTGCCCAGCGCGATGGGGCCGCTGCCGATCACCAGCACGGGCTCGTCCGGGTGCGGGGGACTGCGGAGTGCGCCGTGCAACCCGATGGAGACCGGTTCGGTCAGGACCGCGCGGCGGTCGGGGATGGCGTCCGGAACCGGAAACAGCTGGCTCTCGTGCGCCACCATTCGCTCCCCCCAGCCCCCCGGCAGGTCGCCGTGGTAGCCGATGGTGAGCCCGCGCCCCAGACAGCTGCCGTCTTCGCGGGGAGCGCCCTCCTCCCCCGCCCGCTCGCACGTGGAATGGAGGCCCTCGTCGCACGACCGGCAGTGGTCGTCAGCCCCAAAGCCGCGCGTGGTGCACGAGATCATCGGGTCCACCACCACCCGCTGCCCCACCTCCACCGCGCGCACTCGCGGCCCGGTCTCCACAACCCGCGCCAGGATCTCGTGCCCGAGCACCGCCGGGAAGGAGCCAAAGGGCTCCATCGAAGGGCTGGCGGCGTAGGTCACGTTGCTGATGTCGGAGCCGCAGATGCCGCACTGCAGCACCTCAAGCCCCACCCACGACGGACCCGGCAGCGCGGGGACGGGGAGTTCCTCCATCTTGACGCCCCCGGCGGCCCCGAAGAGCGCCCAGTCGGTCACCCGGCCGAGCGACTTGGCGATCAGGTACCCGGGGATGGAAACGTGGAAGCGGACGGCGCGCATGGCTGGCTCGAGGTTGGGCGGATGCGGATTGGGGGTGTGTGGCCGGCCCTACGAAGCACTCGCGGCTGAGGGCCGCAGCGCCTCCAGCGCCAGACGAACCTGCACCGGCACCATCGCCCGGCGCCAGTCCGCATCGACGATCGCGTTTTCCAGCGGATGGCACTGGCGGTGGGCCCGCTCCGCGAGCGCCTCGACCACCTCGTTCGAGAGCGTGCGGCCCAGCGCGATGCGGGCCCATCCGGTCAGCAGCCGTGGCCGGGCGCCGAGCGCGGTCACCACGCCCATGATTTGGCAGACCCGCCCGGAGCGCTGGAAGTCGGCGGAGACGGCCACCGACAGCAGCGGGAAGTCGATGGAGCGCCGCTGGCGCAGCTTGGTGTACGCGGCGCGGCTGTCACGCGAGGGGAAGGGAATGCGCACCCGGGTCACGATTTCCCCCGGCTTTCTGCGGCTGTTCCAGATGCCGTCCGCCAGGAAGAAGTCGTTCAGGCCCACTTGCCGGCGCCCCTCGGGTCCGGCCAGCTCGATGGTCGCCCCCAGTGTCATGAGCACGGGCGGGGTATCGGCCGAATGCGCGGCCACGCACTTCTTCCCCACGCGGGTGACGTGGCACACATCCCCATCCTTCTTGAGGCAGTACCCGAGGGCGTCGCGCCAGAACTCCGTCTGGTTGTAGTACGTGCAGCGGGTGTCCAGGCAGATGTTGCCGCCCAGGGTGCCCATGTTGCGCAGCTGCGGTCCCGCCACCTGCCCTGCGGCCGCCGCCAGCGACGGGAACCGGCGCCGCACCTCGGGATGGCGCGCCACCGAGGCCAGCGTCTCCGCCCCGCCGATCACCAGCGCGCTGCCGTCGCGCCGGAACCCCCTCATGCCGGGGATCTGCCTGAGCGCGACCAGGTGTTCGGGGGTGAAGAGCCGATGCTTCATGTTGGGGATGAGGTCCGTGCCCCCCGAGACCGGGAGCGCCCTGCTTCCCCATCGGTCCAGCAGCCCCACGGCTTCGTCGATGGTTCGGGGCCGGTGGTAGCGGAACGGGGGCAGGCGCAGCATTCAGCGATCTCCGCCGGCAGTGCCGGGCTCCAGGGGTCGCGCCACCATGATCCCGTCCTGGCCGCCGATGCGCTGGACGCGTTCGGCGAGCGGAACCTCGCTGATCTGGACAGCGGACCCGACCAGGGGAGCATGGAGCAGAAACACGCCGCCGTCGCGCACCAGCGCCAGCCCGGTGTGCGCGATGTCGAGCCCGTCCACCGTGGAGGTGGCGGCGATGATGTCGCCGTTGGCGATACCCGGAGCCGTGTCCTCGATGTGCGCCTCGCCGATGAAGTAGCGGGGCCGCGCGCTCAGCCGGGCCTCCGCGCGCGCGATCTCGTCGACCACGCCGGGCTCGGCGAGCTGCCGGTAGGCATCCGGGTGCGCCGACATGAAGTCGATCGGGGTGTCGTCGGCCATCCCGCCCAACTCCCGGGAGATGTCGCGCACCAGCCCGCGCGCCTCGTTGTCGGCGATCCACTCGGAGAAGTAGTGCAGCCGGCTCGGATAGCCCTCCAGGTCGCCGCCCCGGTACCGGATCTCGGTGAGCAGCCGCCGGTACTCGGCGCGCAGCCGCGCTTCATCGTCGAGCAACGACGGGTCGTGGAGATGAACGAAGCGGCCCAGCGCCAGCACGTTCTCGACGAAGGTGACGCAGTCGAGCTCGCGCAGGTTGACCACCAGGCGCTCGGGGCCCTCCACTTCGAGGGTCTGCGGCACGTACGCGGTGCCCACGAAGGTCACGCCGATGCGCGCCATGGTCTCGCCCAGCGGCAGGCGGTGCAGTTCTTCGTCCCAGGCCCGGGCAAGCGTCGAGCGCACGATGCCCCAGTCCTCCGCCGTCCCCTCCGACAGCGCCAGCAGGCGGGCCTCCTCGACGGAAGACCCGGAATCACAGGATGCCAGGGCGAGAAGGGCCGCGATGGCCGCGGCGGGGCGCGCCAAGCGCCTGTAATTCGCGTGTATTACGTGCCTGAATGCGGCGCTCATCGGCCCACCCCGACCGCCGTCCTGTCGACCCTCGCGGGCTCCCGAGGCGGTGCGGTCCGGCGCCGCGGCGGCTCCAGCGCCTTCGGCCCCCCGGCCTCCTGGATGGCTCTCCACACGTTCGGGGCGGAGAAGGGCAGACGGTCCATGCGAACCCCCGTGGCATCGTGGATGGCGTTGGCGATCGCCGGGATCGAGGAATGCAGCGGCCCCTCGCCCGCCTCCTTGGCGCCGTAGGGGCCCTCCGGGTCGATCGACTCGACGATCAGCGATTCGATTTCCGGCGTGTCCAGGCTGGTGGGAATGCGGTAGTCGAGGAGCGAGGGCGCGTTGTGGAGCCCCGCGCGCCCCTGCGCGGCGGACTTGAAGATCTGCTCCTCCATGAGCGCCTCGGCGAAGCCCATGTAGACGGACCCCTCCATCTGACCCTCCACCAGCAGCGGGTTCAGGGCGCGCCCGCAGTCATGCGCCACCCAGATCCGGACCACGTCCACGACCCCGGTTTCCACATCCACGTCGACCTCGGCCACGTGCGCCGTGAAGGAGTACGCTGGCGATGCGCCGATGGTCCCGCCGCGGTAGTCGCCGTGGTTGTCGCGCGGCGTGTTGTACCAGCCGGTGGCCCCCAGCGTGCCGAAGCGCGCCTCGGCCAGGTTGAAGGCCTGGGCGATGGGCATCCTGCGCCCGGTGTCCGGCGCGTAATACGCCCACCCTCCCGCCAGTTGAACCTGGCCCGGCGGGCATTCCCAGTCCTCCGCTACGGCCTCCTGCACCTTCCTGCGCAGCTTGCGGGCGGCATCGATGCAGGCGTTGCCGAGCATGAAGGTGATGCGCGACGAGTAGGCGCCCAGGTCCACCGGGGTGAAGTCGGTGTCGCCAGCCAATACGCGCACGTACTCGAGCGGCACGCCCAGCTCCTCCGCGGTGATGTACGCCACCATGGAGTCGCACCCCTGCCCGATCTCCGATGCTCCGCTCAGCACCGCCACCCGCCCCGACCTGTCCACCTGCAACTGGATCGCCGACTGCGGCATCTCGTTGGGATAGACCGGGTAGTTGGTTCCGGAGATGTAGCAGGAACCGGCTACGCCGAGTCCCCGCCCCGGCGGCAGCCGTCGATGGCGCTCCCGCCATCCGCTCGCCTTTTCCACGGCATCCAGACACTCCAGGAAGCCGTTCGAGGTGACGCGCAGCTCGTTCACCGTGCGCGTGTTGCCGCCCATGAAGTTGACGCGCCGGAGCTCGATGGGGTCCATCGCCAGCTTCTCGGCGAGCTTGTCCAGCTGCACCTCGAAGGCGAAGCGCGGCTGCACCGAGCCGTGGCCGCGTTTCGGGCCGCAGGCGGGCTTGTTGGTGTAGACGCGCGTGGAATCGAAGCTGTACGCGGGCATGGCGTAGGGGGCGGTGAGCAGTTGGCCCGCGTAATACGTGGTCACGAGCCCGAAGGACGCGTACGCGCCCCCGTCCAGCACGACCTCCGCATCGACGGCCTGCAGCCGACCCTCTTCGTCGGCGCCGGTGCGGTACTTCATGTGGAAGGGATGGCGCCCGCGGTGGGCGTAGAACACCTCTTCGCGGGTATAGAGGATCTTGACCGGGCGCCCCGTCACCATGGACAGCCGGGCGACGCAGAACTCCAGGTCGAAGGGCTCGGACTTGCCGCCGAACGCCCCGCCCACCGGCGGCTGCACGACCCGGATGGTCGCGGGGTCCAGCCCCAGAACCGAGGCCAGCTCGCGGTGCAGGTAGTGCGGCACCTGGGTCGCCGACCACACCGTCAGGCGCCCGTTCTCGTCGTAGCGGCCGATGGCGCAGTGCGGTTCGATGGGGGTGTGGGTGGTGCCCTCGAAGAAGTACTCGCCCTCCACCACCACGTCGGCGTCCGCCATGCGCTCGTCCACCTCGCCGAAGCTGAGCTGCACCCGCTTGGTGACGTTGCCGTTCCGTCCCTCCCGGCGCGGCTCGTGGATGAAGGGATGCTCCTCGCTCCCATCGGCGGCGAGCGCCTCTGCGGGATCGAGACAGGCGGGCAGCTCGTCGTACTCGACGCGGATCCGCGAAAGCGCCCGGATTGCGGTGTCTTCATCCACCGCCGCCACCGCCGCCACCCCGTCGCCGATGTAGCGCACCCGCTCCACGCACAGCGGGTATTCGTCGGGCGTCCAGGGAATGATGCCGTAGCGGACCGGCATGTCGCGGCCCGTGACGACCGCGTGCACGCCCTCGAGCGCGAGGGCCCGGGAGGCATCGATGGAGAGGATGCGGGCGTGGGGGTGCGGGCTGCGCAGGATTTTCCCGTGCAGCATCCCGGGGAGCGAGATGTCGTCGGTGTACGCCGCCTTGCCCGTGGCCTTGGCCAGCCCGTCCACCTTGCGCTGGGGCTTGCCTATGAGCGTGAAGCCGGACCCCACCCCGGGTGCCGGATGAGCGGCGTCGCCGGACGCCGCCCCCGAATCCGGCCGGGACCCGTCGTCCGTCTCAGCCCACAGCGCAAGCTCCCCAAGGGCCGGGTCACGCCGCGGAGAATCGCTCATTCCCCGTTCTCCGTCCCGCCGCTCTGCCCGCGCAACACCGCGGCCGCCGACTCGACGGCGTCGTAGATCTTGGTGTAGCCGGTGCAGCGGCAGAGGTTGCCGGCGAGCGCCTCCCGGATTTCCGTCCGGCTCGGCGCATCGTTGCGCTCCAGGAGGGCGGCCGCCGAGCACAGGATGCCGGGGGTGCAGAACCCGCACTGCGCCGCCCCGTTGAGGTCGAAGGCGTCCTGCAGCGGGTGCGGACGGCCCGCGCCTGCCAGTCCTTCCACGGTTCGGATCTCGCGCCCCTCCGCCGCCAGCACCGGGGTGATGCACGACAGGTGCGGCTCTCCATCGAGAATGACCGTGCATGCCCCGCAATCGCCCTTGTCGCAGCCCTGCTTGGAGCCGGTGAGCCCGATGACGTACCGCAGCGTCTCCAGCAGCGTGTAGTGCGAGGGCACGCCCGGCGCGTAATCGTCTCCGTTGACGCGCAGATGGACGATGCAGGTCGTGGCCTTCACCATGCGAGCGCGGCAGCCTCCCGCTTCGTGTGAGATTCCCGAAACCAATAGTACCAGGACTTGAGGCGACAGTTCGCTCCTCGTTACTTTCCGCCCAGCGGGATGTCCGAAGCAGCGATCCGGTGAGGTACCATCGCCGGCTG
Organism: Gammaproteobacteria bacterium; assembly: GCA_028819075.1. Classification (NCBI taxonomy): domain Bacteria; kingdom Pseudomonadati; phylum Pseudomonadota; class Gammaproteobacteria; species Gammaproteobacteria bacterium. The sequence goes on along the minus strand of JAPPMM010000016.1, from coordinate 19,485 downwards.
CGCATCCCGTTCCCCGTCGTCCCCCGCGAGCGGAGTGATTTCCCGATGCCATACCCGGAGATGATTGTCGCCCCCATGCGCGCGGAACTCGTCCGCCTGGGCTTTCAGGAACTGCGCACGTCCGACCAGGTGGAAGCGGTCGTGGACGGTGAGGACCGCCCGCTGCTGCTGGTGGTCAACTCCATCTGCGGTTGCGCGGCCGGCGCCATGCGCCCCGGCGTCGCCCTGGCGCTGGAAAACGAGAACCGTCCCGAGATCCTGACCACCGTTTTCGCCGGTCAGGACATGGACGCCACGGCCAAGGCGCGCGAGTACATCGCCGGCTACCCGCCGTCGTCGCCGTCGGTCGCGCTGTTCAAGGACGGCGAGCTCGTGTACATGATGGAACGCCACCAGATCGAGGGGCATTCGGCCTACCAGATCGCCGCCGACCTGGGCAGCGCCTTCGACGAGCACTGCGCGTAGGCAGGGCCCTCAGAGGATCGTCTGCCCCAGCGCGGAGGCGATCAGCCCCACCGCCATCCGGGCGGTGCGGTTGCGCGCGTCCAGGACGGGGTTGAGCTCCACCATTTCCAGGCCGACGAGCCTTCCCGACCGCGCCACCTTCTCGCAGATCAGGTGTCCTTCGCGGAAGGTCAGCCCCCCGGCCACGGGCGTGCCGACGCCCGGTGCGATCATGGGATCGAGGCTGTCCAGGTCGTAGGAGAGGTGGAACCCCGCGGTGCCGGCGCTCGCTCTGGCGATCGCCTCGTCCACGCAGGAGGCGATGCCGCGCTCGTCGACTTCCGACATGGTGAACACGCGCACGCCGGATGACCTGACCACCTCCCGTTCGGCCCGGTCGATTTCGCGCACCCCGATCATGCTCACGTTTTCCGGCCGCACCGCCGGGTGCCGGTCCGCCAGCGATCTCAGCACCTGCGGCCCGTGGCCGGTCAGCACCGCGAGCGGCATCCCGTGCACGTTGCCGGACGGGCTGGACTCGGGCGTGTTCATGTCCGAGTGGGCATCCACCCAGATGAGGCCGATCCTCTCCCTGCTGCGCGCGTAGAAGCGGCTGACGCCGGCCACGGATCCGATGGCGATGCTGTGGTCGCCGCCCAGCACGAGCGGCATCCATCCCCGCACCAGCGCATCCTCGACCATGTCGCGGGCGCGGCGGCACACGGATTCGACTTCGGGCAGGTAGCGCGCCTGCAGGTCCCGCTGCTCGGTGCGTTCGGGATCGGTCGCCACCACCGTTCCCATCTCGCGGACACGATAGCCGAGTCGCTCCAGCTTGTCCCTGAGGCCGGCGATGCGCATCGCGGACGGTCCCATGTCCACGCCGCGCCGCCCGGCGCCGAGATCCATCTGCACCGACACCAGCGCAAGCTCCTTCACCATCCGCGGAGCTCCTTGCGGCGCGCCTTCCGCGCCAGCTTGCGGCGGCGGGCCGCGTCCTTCTCCCTCTCGCCCGGCAGCCGCGTGGTCACGTCAACGCCACCCATCAGGGCCACCCCGTTGACCCGCAACACGGGAGATCCCGGATCCGAGGAAGCCACGGGCGCGTCCGCGAGCTCGTCGGGCGTCCGTTCGAACGCTCCCATGATGCCCGCGCCGCTGCATTCGACCTGGAGGCCCGGCGGGACGATGATGTCCACCCCGCCCCAGAGGGCGAAGACGGTGACCTCGGTCACGCCCGGCCCGAAGCCGGCTTCCCGAAAATCGAGCTCGACGCCCCCCATGAGCGCGAGGGCGTACATCTCGCGGGGCGCGATCCACGCCCCACCCCGCGTGCTCGCTCCCAGGACACCTGCCATGAACTGCCGGGCCGGCACCCTCTCCAGAGGCACCACATCCGCGGGGAGGGTTTGGTGCGCGCGAGTCGCCGGGACGGGGGTGCCGCCGGCCGGCTGCTGCGTCGTGGCAGGGAAACCGGCCACGAGCGCCGGGAGCTGACGGGTCGAGGTCGCCCGATGCGCGAGATCAAGGCGGCGCTCGAAGTCGCGCATGGACAGGCGATCCTCGGCGAACCGCTCGCACAACCGGTCGATTGTGGCCTGGCGCACCTTGTCGAGCGCTGTGCCGCCGGTCGCGGGATCGTTCTTCATCTACCTTCCTCCGGACAGAAACTCCCGGCCAAAACCCTCCAGGATGCGCGCGCAGGCCTCGATCTCGTCGACCGCGATCCACTCGTCGGCGGAGTGTGCCTGCGCGATCGACCCCGGACCGAAACATACGGCCGGAGTCCCGGACCGGTTCAGGAAGGCGGCGTCGACCCAGGCGGTCATGCCCTCGATGGTCGGATCCCGTCCGCTGGCGGCGATCGCCCCGAGCAGGCCCTGCACCAGTGGTGACGCCTCCGGCACCTCGGTCCCCGGACGCTCCAGCGTCATGCGCAGCGCGGCGCCGGACCGTGCCTCCTCGCCGAGCCCCGCCACCACGGCCGCGAGCTCCTGCATGACGGCCTCGGGCGACTCGTGGGGCAGGGTTCGCCGCTCCACCACGACCTCGCAGTGCTCCGGATAGACTGACGGGGCAGCCCCCCCGGAGATGGTCCCCGCGTGAATCGACCCCCAGCCCAGCAGGGGATGCGGCGCCCGCTCGAACAGGCTCTGCTCGTACTCGGCCATGGCGACGAGAAACTCGGCGGCGTGCAGAATCGCGTCCACCCCCTGATCGGGCCGGGAACCGTGCGCGGCGCGTCCCGCGAAGGCGGCCTCGACCCACACGAATCCCTTGTGGGCGGGCATGACCGCGAGCCCGGTGGGCTCGCACACTACGGCGGCATCGGCGCCCACGCCGGCATCGGTGAGCCCGGCCATTCCGGTGCTGGCGTGCTCCTCGTCGGCGGTCAGCGCGACGATGAGTTCACCAGGCGGACCCCGGCGCGCCAGCGCGGCCGCGGCGCTCAGGAGGGCCGCCACGCCACCCTTCATGTCGCACGACCCGCGCCCCCACAGGCGTCCGTCCCGAACCTGCGCGCCGAACGGGTCGATGGTCATCCCCTCGACACCGACGGTGTCCAGGTGGCCGTTGAACATCAGGCTGCGGGGCCCGTCGCCGATGCGTCCGACCACGTTGGGGCGGCCCGCCTCGGGCTCCGTCAGCAAGACATCGAATCCCCAGCCTTCGAGCAACCCGGCCGCGCAGGCGGCGATCTCCCCCTCTCCGCCGCCGGAAGCCTCGATGCGCGGATTGACGGACGGCACGGCCACCAGGAGGCGCGCCAGCGCGAGCGCGTCGCCCTCCCTCGCGCGGCCCTCCACGCTCTCCCGCGGGGTCATCGCGGAGTCCCGCCGAGGGGTGGCCCACGGCCCGGGCGGGCATCAGTTTTCAGTGGCTCCGGCAAGATCGTTGCCGGTTTTCCGATTGCACGCACCTGACATGATTCGGGCATGTGCGCCCGAAGTGGGGAGATTGCCGCCCTCAGGCGAGGATTGGCGCCCGAATTGCGCGAGGCACGGTTCATGCTATGAAGGGGCGGCGAAGGCTGTTTGGAATCAGGGATCTGAAAAATGGGGAGGGGATCATCCGAGCCTTTACCGTTGGCCTGCTGGGTGCCGCTGCCGTGGCTACCCTCATCCTCGTCGGCACCCGGTCCCGCCACCGCACGCGGGCTCGGGACGCCTACCGGCGAGCGCTCACCCCGGAGCAGTTGCGGGAACTGGGCATCTAGATCATCTGACGCCCCGATTCCCCGGCGCGACCCGCTCGCGCCCCTGCCGGGAAGGGGTGACCCTCAGGCAAATACCGGCCGTCCGCCGGGGATCATTCGAAGTAGTCCTTGTTCTTCTCGATGTAGTTCGTCCACTCGTCGGGGACATCCGTGTCCGGGAAGATGGCCTGCACGGGACACTCCGGCTCGCACGCTCCGCAGTCGATGCATTCATCCGGATGGATGAGATACTGATCCTCGGTCTCGTAGATGCAGTCCACCGGACAGACCTCGACACAACTCGCGTCCTTGGTCCCGATGCACGGCTCCGTGATGATGTATGTCATGGTCCCTCCTGAGACTCGAAGTGGCCCGGGGCATGGCGCATTGCCGACCTGCACACCGCGGGCCCACCGAGCGTTATTCCGGCTCCATATCGCGCTGAATGATGCAGGAAGCCAATAGCGGTTGCAAGGACCACGTCCCCCGGAAGTGCCGGGCTCGCGCCCTGCGGTTCCCTTGTAACCTCGCCGGCGAGGCGGCTCACTTCTCCCAGGTCTGGTCGGCGGTTCCCGCGGCGTGGTTCTCGACCCGGGCCAGCACGAAGAGCAGGTCCGACAGCCGGTTGAGGTAGCGGACGATGCCTTCGTCGACCGCTTCGCGCGCCGCGAGCGACACGGTGACCCGCTCCGCCCGCCGGCACACGGAGCGAGCGAGGTGCAGCGTCGCGGCGGCCGGCGCACCGCCCGGCAGGATGAAGTTGCGGAGCGGGGGCAGCCCGGCGTCCGCTTCGTCCATCCATGCCTCCATCTCGCCGACCCGCTCGACCGGCACCTCGGGCACCGGTGGCCGCCTGCGTCCCTCCGCGGACGGCGGACGGGCGAGGGAGGCGCCGATGGCGAAGAGATCGCGCTGGATCCAGGCCAGCCGGGCGGCGGTGGCCGGAACCCCGGTCCGGCTGCGGGCGAGCCCGAGGCACGAGCTGAGTTCGTCCACCGTGCCGTACGCGTGCAGACGGGGATGGTCCTTGGCCACGCGCCCGCCCCCCAGCAGGCCGGTGTCTCCCTCGTCGCCTCGTCTGGTATAGATCTTCATCCGCATCCATCGCAGGTCCGTGCACGACGCCAGCGTGCATCCAGTGCGGAGTATAATACCGGTGCATGACCCCTGCTCCGGGGCCGAGCGCCGTGCGAACCGCACACAGGGAGAGGGATGTGACGATCACAGAGCTGGGCGGCCAGTCCGACGCCGTGCACGGGCAGGCCGCGGCGCTGCTGGTTGAGGGCTTCGACGATCATCCGCGGGGGTGGCCGGATCTGGAGGCCGCCGCGAAGGAGGTGTCGCAAGTCCTTCGCCAGGGCTTCGCCTTCGCCGCCCTCGACGACGCCCGTCTCCTGGGGTGGATCGGCGGTCTGCCGCAATACGAGGGCCGCGTGTGGGAGCTGCACCCGCTCGTCGTACGGCGGGAGCATCGGCTTCGCGGGGTGGGAAGGGCGCTGGTGGCCGCATTCGAGGATGAGGCGCGGCGCCGCGGCGCGCTGACGTTCACGCTCGGTACCGACGACGACGGCGCGCAGACCTCTCTGGCGGGGGCGGACCTCTACGAGGATGTCCCGCGTCACCTCGCCGCACTGCGGGACCTGGGCGGCCGGCACCCGTTTCTCTTCTATCGCCGCCTGGGCTACGTGGTCACCGGGTGCATGCCGGACGCCAACGGCCGGGGCCGGCCGGACATCTACATGTCCAAGTCGGCTACCGCAGCTTGACGGCCCTCCTGATGACCTTCGCCTTGTCGATCAGGCTCGTGGCCTTGTCCACGGCGCCTTCCGCTTCCGGAAGGAGGAGATCGCGGATGTCGAGCAGCGTTTCCAGGTAGAGCTGGTCGCGTTGGAAGGCGAAGTCCAGCCGATCCATCTCGGCACGGTCGTTCTCGCGTTCGGCCCTGCTGAAGGCGCTGGTGTAGATAGCCTCCAGATTGCCGACAATGCGGCTGCGATCTCTCATCCTGTCTCAACCCGCTTCCGTTCCAGCGCCCGCGCGACCGCCGGCCGGGTGAGGAACTCCCGTATGCCGCGGCGCAGTTCGTCGAAGTGCCCGTGAAAGTAGTGGTCCGCTCCCGGGATGACGACCGCCTCCACCGGCTCGCCCAGTTGGCGGGCGAATTCCACCGCCCTTGCTCCCGAACCGAACTCGTCGCGTTCGCCCTGAACGATGAGCACGGGGCAGCGCGCCTCCGCCAGGAACCCGTAGTCGTGGCGGTCGAAGGCGAGCCCCACGCCGACCATGGCCGCGACGCGCGAATGGCCCGCGCCCGCCCTCAGCGCGACCAGCGACCCGAACGAGAATCCGCCGGCCACCAGCGGCAGCCCCGGAAAGAGACGCTCGACGTGCCGCAGCGCGGCGCGCGCGTCCTCGGTCTCGCCAAGCCCTCCGTCGTAGGAACCGGTGCTGCGCCCCACGCCGCGAAAGTTGAAGCGGAGCGCCGCCAGTCCGGCCTCGGTCATGCCCTGGGCGGCGCGGTACACGGCCTTGGTGTGCATCGTGCCCCCGTGCAGGGGATGCGGGTGGCACATGACCGCGGCCCCGCGCAGCGCCTCTGGCGGCCGGCGCAGCACAGCCTCCAGCAGGCCGTGCGAGACGGGTATCGGGAGATAGCCTCCCGTCGATGCAGGGGGCATGGAAATCCGGTTTGTTCGCATGTCGTTCGGGGCGGGGCTATTCTGTCCGCCTGCCGCGAACCGGGTCAAGGGCAGCCGGAGGACCAGGATCGATGACCGTCGGACCGACCGAGTTGGCGAAGGTGGTAAACCGCATGTACTGGGACTCCGACGAGAGTGTCAACCGGATCGCCGACCAGCTCGATCTCTCCAAGGGCGCCCTCTACGGCATGATCGAACCGGCGCCCGCCGACGGCACCTGCCCCGATTGCGGTTCGTCGCTGAGCTTCGGCAACCGGACGGCCCGCGACCGCGGGCTTGCCGAATGCGCCGCCTGCGCCCTTGTCGGCGAGCCGACGGACCCGGTACCATCCACCGCACTTGCCCCGCACATCCCGGAACCGGCCCCAATCCGCGAGCCGCGGGTATGGAGCGGGCGAGCGCTGGCCGGTTCCCTGGTTCTCGGAGTGGTCGCGGGGATGCTGATCTCGCGCCTCCTGCGCCGCCGGTGACACGGCTCCTTCCACGCACAACTTCAGCCAAAGATCGGAAAGTAACGATGAAGCTACAGCACCCCACGCCGCCCGGCGGGAGTCGGCTCGCCGCAAGGCTTCGCCGCCGGGCCCTGGCCCCGCTCGTTCTCGCGCTGGCGACCGGCTGCGCGGGCGGAGAGGGCGACGCGAATCCTCCCGCGGAGGACGCATCTACGCAGTCCCTCACCCGGAGCCTCGTCATCACCCCTCCCGAAACGCTCCCCGGCGAGCAGATCGACTTCCCGGGCCTGGGCTACGACTTCGGAGACCCGGAAGCAACGCTGCGCATCGCCGAACTGAGCGACTTCGGCTGCGGCTTCTGCCGCCAGTTCCACCAGCAGACCTTCCCCGTACTCCAGGAGGAGTACATCGACGCCGGAACCGTGCTGTGGAAGTACATCCCGATCGTGACCGGCATGTTCCCCCACGGAGACCTGTCGGCGCTCGCGGGCGAGTGCGCGGGTGAGCAGGACGACTTCGAGGGGATGATGGTGCGGCTGTTCGAGGATCAGCGCACCTGGAAGGACAGTGGCGATCCCATGCCCCACTTCCTGGGCTACGCCGCCGAGCTGGGCCTGAACTCGGAGCAGTTCGAGTCCTGCATCGCCGAGGAGCGGCCCGGACGCCGCATCGCCGACGGCGGACGCGCCGCCCGCGCGCTCGGCCTGCGCGGAACCCCGAGCTTCCTGATCAACGGGTTCCCCGTCCAGGGCGCCCTGCCCACGCAGCTCTTCCGCGACATCCTGGACAACGAACTGGAGGCGCTGGCCGAGGCCGCGGGGTCGGGGGGCTAGCCCGGGCCGCTACCCCCCCGGCCGCCGCTGCACGCGGTCGAGCGGGCGCGCCGTGTTCGCCGGCCGCCGCGCTTCCCGGGTGGCCATGTTGAACCGGTCGCCGGGGGCCAGGAAGTAGAAGTCGCCGCCGGTGTCGATCTGCACCGAGGTATCGTAGATGACGACGTAGCTCTCGCCGATCACCTCGAATTCATCGCCCTGAACCACGATCGCGGTGTTCTCGTCGATGCCGATGCCCAGCAGGTCGGGCATCGCCTCCATCACCTCGAGCATGTCGAACTGGCGATTGCGGCGGAGCAGGTGCTGGTCGATGCCCACGTTGCGCAGGAAGCCGAACCCCTCCTCGTGGTCGCCCATCATGATGGTGTTGGTCTGCGTGTCCCCGCGGATGAGGTACGACCCCTGTATGGACGCTCCGGCCGACGAGCCGCCGATGACGCCGCCGCGCTCGAGCAGGCGGTGGAGTTCCTCCTCGGTGCGCGTGTCCAGGTAGGAATCGGCGATGCGCCACTGCCGCCCGCCCGGGAACCAGACGCCGCCGGCCTCCCGGATCGGCCTGACGAAGGCCTCGCCGTCGGCCTCGTCACGGTCGTTGGTGTGGATCACCGTCAGGTTGGTCGCGCCCGCCGCCCGGAACTGGCGCAGGCCGGGGTAGAACTGGTCGTACTCGGCCGCGCCGCCCGCGGTCGGGATCACGACGATGGGGGCGTCGGGGCCCCCCGCCAGGTCGATGAAGCGGCGCACGATGCCCAGATCCTGCATGGCGCCCCCCACCACGACCAGCGAGCCGTTGGCGGGACCCACCTCCTGGGCCGCGAGATGCGTCGCCGTACCGTCTCCGGCGGTTCCCATGGCGAGAGCGATCCCGATGGCGATCACGGTTGTGCTCCGGTTCATCTGCGGCCTCCTGGACGTTCGTCCGGGTGTGTGGGTTCCCGATCGTCGCCGGGTTGGCGTGCAACCCGGACTGGAATCATTCGGCCTTGAGCCTTGTTGCGCCAGCCGCGAGCAGGTGTGGCGAAGGGCCCGTTCAGCCGTCGTCCACCGGGGCCGTCAGCCCGTCACCCGGGCGCAGCACCACGACCGGGTACGGCCAACCCTCGAACCCTCCGGGGTGTTGCGTTCGTCATTTGCTGATAGGTCGCTGATCGTGGGCGACTACTGTTGTCCGTCGCCTGCATCTTGCAAAGGAACCGCCCATGCCCCGCTCAAAGCGCCCCCAGCCGCCGTTTCTGCTCTTTTCCGTCCCGTACCGGAAGCTTGTTCCGCTCACGGCTACGGCCGAGTTCATTGAACGTGAGAGGGGACTCAGGGGCTCGGCTCTAATCTGGCGTCTGGGGACGGGGGAGCTGGCCGACGACCTGAGGGTCGCACGCCGGCGACCGGCGGGCGTCGTCCTGATTCTCATTCTTCCGCCCGCTTCGTCGCTGACGGCGGAGACGGATCTTCTCCACGTCATCGGGCGATGTAGGCCGACAGCCATCGTTCCTCACCACAACGACATCGATCCGGGCGACATGAAGTCGCTCATCCGCCGACCTCCCACCGACCTCCCGGTTGAGTTCACCGAGTATCTCGCGTGGAGAGGATTGCGGGTCGACCGCGGCACATGCGACATCATTCGTCGCACGGTGAGGCTGGCGAGACACCTCACCACGATCGCCAGCCTGTCCCGGACGATCTACCTGTCGCGCCGCGCACTGGGACGCCGCTTCGTGTCGAGAGGGCTGCCGGTGCCTTCGCACTGGTTGCAGTTCTGCCGGATTCTGCACGCTGTCCTCCGGCTGCAGAACTCATCGCAGAGCCTGCACTCCGTCGCGTGTGGCCTGGGTTATCCCGACGGCTTCGCGCTGAGCAATCAGATGAACCGGCTTATCGGAGTTCGGCCCTCGACAGCCCGACGTTGTCTGGGATGGGAGTGGCTGATCGAGTGCTGGTTGCAGAAGGAGCGGGCGACCGGAGCGTTGGCCCACGACTTGCGCAGGGGTGGCTCCGTGACCCGATCGTCCCGCGTGTTCCAAGCCCATCGAGATCCGGCCCGAAGAGCCAGGAAGCTGGCCGCTAGAAGGTCCGTCTCGAAGTGACTCCAGCCGCATCGAAACAATGTCAGAAAGGCCTTTAGGGCCGGGACACACAGAAGCCCACCAAGGCAATCCCCGCCCAGCGGATTGTAGGTAGTCCGAATCCGGGCAGGAAATCGTATAAAGTCATACAGGGCTGCACGATCTGCGTTTCCTGCCGTTGGACGGGACCCTGCTGGACCGTGCCGCAAGAGCGGGAGAACCGGACATGAATGGCGGGATCTCCCGCGCCCGCGCCGCCTCAGCCATCGAACAGGCGGACGCGCCTCCGGGGAGCGACCCTGCGGTCGATGCCGAAGAGGCCGAACGTCAGCGCGTGGAGAGAGAGCGACAGGCCCAGGAGGCCCGAGGGGCGCTTCGACGGCGAAATGAGGAGCAGCGTCTGCAGGCCGTCGCAGAAGCGTGTCCCGGCAAGTCGGTCACGGGACCCGTCCCGGCCAGCCTCGCGCGGGATCTCTGCCAGTTCATCACCGAGGCCGCCGCCACCGAGCGCGGCGCCGTGCTGATCATCATGGTGACGCGCCCGATGGCTGACGCGATCACCCTGCGTTCGCTGGCCATCGAGGAGGCCCTGACCGGTATGGGCACAAGGTGGACGGCCACATCGCGCCGGGCCTTGAGGCTGGAGGTCTACTACGGCCGGGTCCATCTTGCGACCGTCAGGCGCTCGTTGGGCAGCGGCGCGCATCAGGTGCGTTGGCGAAGGTAAGGGGGGGCCGACCTAGGGCCGCCCGGACGACCCTGCTCAGCGCGTCCTACCGGAGAGAAATACCCGTCAGGGTGGGGCGGAAGTGCAGCACCCGAGGCGGATCCTCATGGCGGCGAACGCGGCGTTCAGCCGGACCTGCACTCTCTACCGAGTAGGAAAAACTGCTGGAGTCCGAGACCGGAAACTCAAGCCGTTCGATCACTTCAACGCCGCTTGACTTGCTCTCCGAACCCATCTGAATGCCTCCCCCGGCTCGATGATTCCAACGTCAACATCTCGGCCAACAGTCTGTGGTGCCAGAAAGAACCGCTGAAAGCCCCCCGTTGCTTCGATGAGGAACGTAGCGAACGCTACCGCGTCCGGCAACGCGATAAATCGCACCGCAGGTTCCAGTTGAAGGCTCTTTGCCAGTTGCATGAAGGCCCCGACTACACCGCCCTCGCCGACCGCGCTCAACCCCAACCCCGGCTGGCCAGGTTTCGAGGAGCCTGTCACGGTCCCAGCCGCCACCCTTCGGATCGCATCAATGGGAGCTCCATCCTGTTCATACCCGGAGACCACGAACTCCACGGAAGCGTTGCGGGACTCTGCGTCTGGAGCCGTCTTCATGCTTCGCGCGATACGAGCACCGATCTTGTCCGCTGCATTCTCGACGGTCAAGCTAACCGGCGCAGAAGCCAGTTCCGTCTCCAGTTCCCGAAGCAAGCGACCGACGCTCTTATCAGCAATGATCGGCGTGCCGGTGGTCCCTACGCCGAAGGTTTCGAGGAACGGAAACACCTTCGAGGCGGCGAACGAAACCGGGAAACTCGCAACCGTGCGCGTTGCTGGTTGGTTGCCTCCCTGTGGCGGGTTGTCTGCGCGATTAAGGGTTGTGAGGGTGTCGGAGGCCAAGACGATGCCATCTGGCGTCCGCAAGGTAATCACAAGGCTCATCGGGGGATTCCTCCTTTGCTCTGGGATCAACGGCGGGAGAATCATAACGTCGGCCCGGAGCAAGTAGAACCCGCTCAGGGAGGCTGCCCTAGAGGTTTGCAGCGCGGCTCCGGGACTTGTTATGATTCGGGTGAGTGTCCCCCCCTACCCAAGAACGTTGGACGCCCGCAAACAAGGAGCAGGCGATGACCGATCAGCCCGGTGGACGACAACGTGGAAACCTGGACAAGCCGCGTGCCGAGAAGGAACGGCGCGCCCTGATCCGCAAGTGGGAGAACACGCCATCGCCCAACCCGGAGTTCGAAGGCGTCACGCCGAAGCAGGTAGCACAGAAGTTGCTTCGCAAGCGAGCCTGATCGTCCCCCCAACTCGGGAGCATGAAGTGATGGCGACGCTAGAGCAGCTTAGGACTCTCTTGCGGGCGCACGCACGTCGCGCCAAGGAGCGCAACTCCATTCGCGATGAACCCGCTGAGATCACCCGCGAGGCGCTTGTGCAGATGCACATCGCCGAGGCGCTCGACGGTCTACTGTTCGTCGCGCTGTGTTTCGGTATCGGTGCAGGCATGTTCAAGGACGAGTGAAGCCCCCTCCCAGAAGGGAGGATCCGCCCGGGCGTGGTGAGGAAAAGCGGGGCTCTAGCCCGCGTCAAGGGGCGGAAGGTCGGGCAAGCCGCTTGGTGGACAAATCGGCAAACCCTTGACATCTTCCTTAAAGAATGTTACAGGAACCGGCCTTTTTCGCGTTTCCTTGGAGAGAGGTTATGGAGATGTTCGACGAGGTGAGGAAGCAAGTGGAGTTCTTCAAGCGCAACCGTAACGATCTTGTTCTAGACCACCGTGGCAAGTATGTCATCATCCATGGCGGAAGGGTTGTGGATGCCTGCGATGGCGAGGCCGAAGCGTATGATCTAGCCGTGCGCCGCCACAAGCTGGAGCCTGGGCGGTTTTCCATCCATCACTGCGTTCCCGAGACCGAGGATCCGCCGGCGGTCTTTCACTCTCGCGTCGCGTAAAAAGCAGCTTCGCACATGCCCGACAACCCCCGTCACGGCCATGTTTTCCAGCAATTTCTAGTTGGCCACCCCCGGAAGATCACTTGTGACGTAAGTGTAGGGCCGCCGCTGCCAGCGCCGGAATGGGTTCAGAGAGCCAGCGAGACCCCAGCGTCCGTGCGATTGCAACAAGGGGTATCCGCCCCGGCGTCCTTCGGACGCAACATAGGGTTGTTCGATACCGGAGCGACCCATACGGCCGTTACGTCAGCGGTCAGGCGGGGTGCCCAGTTGCTTCTTGCTCGCACAGAGACCGTCCAGACACCAGCGGGGAACCGGGAGTGCGACGTCTACTACGCCAGCCTCTGGCTTCCGAACCAAATCCTGTTTCCGTTCCTTCCGGTTTTCGAAGCCGAATGCGCGGGGTGCGATGTCCTGATCGGCATGGACATCATCGGGCAGAGCAACTTCACTTTCTTGGCCTTGGCCTTGCCAGAGATCGTGGGCGGGCTCTTTAGGTTCTCGCCTCCCGCTGATCCGCAAGCGGTCCCTCCGCCACCGCCCCCGACGGTAGAGCCACCCCCCTGACGATTCGCTCGCGCGGCGCAGCACGGGTTCTGTACGCCGAACTCATCCAACTCACCGCGCCATCGCGGACCGCCCGTTGTCGGCGATCAGATCCCGGTACATGAGCCGTCGCCCGATCATCCCGGCGGCGACGTGCGCCATCTGGTCGAGCGTGTCCAGCTCCCGGACGTTGTGCCGCGCGGCGAATTCATCGATGTAGCGTTGCAGGTGCTTGATCGAGAGACGGTGGAACGTGCCCTTGTACGCGCGCTTGAGCGTGGCCCAGAAACTCTCGACGCCGTTCGTGTGCGCCTTGCCCCGGACGTACTCGGCTGCCGAATGTTTGACCGTCTCGTGCGGCCTGTCCATGCCCTTGTAGGCGGTGGCGTCATCCGTGTACACGGTCGCGCCCGAGGAGGCGTGGTCGTCCACGAAGCCCTGTAGCGTCTCGCGGTCGGTGCGCTCGATCACGCGCGCCGCGACCTGTCCGCTCTCCCGATCCTTCGCGCCGACCACGGCGGCCTTGCCGACGGGGCCGCGTCCGAGCCGCTGCTTCTTGGATCTGTGCTTGTTGCGCTCCAGCCCGCCAACATAGGTCTCGTCTACCTCGATCGGCCCGTTGAAATCCCCGGGATCGCTGGCCAGCGCCTCGCGGATGCGGTGCGCTGCTCGATTCCGCTTCGGCGAAGCACTTTGCCCGAGTCAATCCGGTGCGGCCACCGAAGAAGTCGGCCTTGCAGCGGTGCATCGGGGCGGTTCGCGCGGAGGTGTGGGAGCGGATCAACCGGGTGTCTGCGACGGGGTTCGGGTGCTGAACCGGCTTATGGTGAAGGTCCGCAAGGAGTTGGGTGCGGACGCCTTCCCCTTCCACAACCACCGCCGGGCGGCGAAGCGGTGGGCCCTGAGAGCATCACGCCGCCGCGGAAGGCGGCGCGTGGCGGCCTACCGGGAACTGCTCGGGATGACGAGACGGACACCGCGCTACCTGCAGGGCGCTCTGAAAGTGGCGGACGGATGCAAAGGGTTGCGGGGGTGGCGGGAGCACGCCCTGCACTGCCGGCAACTGGTCGAGCGGGTCATCGACCAGACGGAGCGCCGGGTGCCGCGGGGCGAGAAAGTCCCGGCTCAGGAATCTCAGCACGGGGGCGAGCGGACTGGTGCTCGACGCGGTGGTCGAGAAGGGGAATCCGGCGGACAGCAGCCGCTGCATCGCCATGATCGAGCGCCATGCTCAGATCTACGGTTCAGTGCCTAGGCAGGTGGCCTGCGACGCCGGCTACGCCAACAAGCGCAATCTGGAGGAAGCCAAGGCGATTGGGCGTCACTGACGTGATGTTCCACAGGAAGAAGGGACTGCAGCCGGCGGACATGACGTCCACCCCGGGGATCTACGAGCAGCTCCGCCGGTTCCGGGCCGGCATAGAGGCGGGAATCTCGTATCTCAAACGGTGCTTCGGCCTCCGACGGGTGCGCCTGGCGGGGCCTCGATCACTTCCGAGCCTACGTCTGGTCGGCGATCGTCGCCCACAACCTCGTGGTGCTGGCCCGCAGCGCGCTGAAACTCAAGCCGACGTAAGACTTTACCGCGATCGCGGAGGCTCTCTCAAGACCGGCTCCGGCGAGCCGGGGGCTCCGCAGCCCCCTACGGGCCCACCAAGCCCTTCCGGCATTACTCTGAACCGAAGAGCGCCGCTCCGGCAACCCGAGAAGCCTGTGATCTCATGGCTAACGCCCGCCAGGACTTGCGGTTACGCCGAGAAAACGGACGAGATCTAGACTAAAGGTGGAGAAACGGGTGACGGTGGCCCGTGAGCGCAGGGATCGGGACGGGTGCGGATCCGGTAAGGGAAACGCGGGGTAGCCCGATCGAGATTGTCCAACCAGGTTACGGGGAGCGCTTCAGAACTCTTGTGACCCGCTCGTCACCTCCGCCTTAGATCCGCGCACTCCGCGCCGTTGCCCCAAAAAGATGAAATCCTTGAGTTCAACGCTTCGGACGTTCGCAATTCCAGTGATAGCCCCGACCCTTTTGGCCACTGCGGGGCTCGTTCTGGGTTTCATGTGGGGTTCTTGGCGAAACCTCTGCAACGATTGCCCCTCCATCGCCCAGATCTACAACTGGGAGCCGCGCACGACTTCCAAGCTCCTCGCCCGTGACGGTCGGCTCATCCAAGAGTTCGGCATCCAGCGCAGGACGCCGGTGGCGATCGGCTCTCTGCCCGCGTACGTCCCGGGAGCCTTCGTCGCGGTGGAGGACAAGCGCTTCTACAACCACGGTGGCCTGGACCCGATCGGGATCGCGCGCGCGGCCCGCGACCTTATTCTCACCCGATCCCTGGAGCACGGCGGGGGCAGCACGCTCACCCAGCAGCTGGCGCGCAACATCTGGGAGGAGGACATCGGCTACGAGAAGCGACTTCTGCGCAAGCTCAAGGAGGCCCAAGTGGCGCTGGAGCTGGAGCGTGCCTACTCGAAGGAACAGATTCTCGAAGCCTACATGAATCAGGTGAACTACGATGGGGTGTACGGCATCGAAGCCGCCTCGCTGAAGTACTTCGGCAAGCCCACCACTCAGGTCAATCCCGCAGAAGCGGCTCTCCTGGCGGCGATCCCCAACCGTCCCCGCCGCTACAACCCCTTCCTGAATCCCCAACAGGCACGATCCAGACGCAACCTAGTGCTGCGCCGCATGGCCGAGCAGGGCTATATCAGCGCGGCCGACTTGGAGCGGTGGGCCGCCGTTCCCCTCCCGACGCCAGCGACCCCCGACCGGACACCGGCGGCTCCGTACTTCGCGGAATGGATCCGGCAGATCTTGGACGATCGTTATGGCAGTCAACTGTACACCGCCGGCCTTGAAATCCAGACCACGCTGGACCTCGACATGCAGTTCCTCGCCGAGCGGGCCATGGAAGAGGGGTTCCGGAGCATCGAAGTTCGGCCCGGATTCAAACACCCGCGCTACGGGGAGTTCGCGGAAGCCACCGAAGCCCTCCAGACCCCGTACGTCCAAGGGGCGATGGTCGTGCTGGATCCGGTAACCGGAGAAGTGCTGGCGATGGTCGGTGGCCGCGACTTCGTCCACTCCAAATTCAATCGCGCCACCCAAGCCCTGCGCCAGCCGGGTTCGTCGTTCAAGCCGTTCGTTTACGCTGCGGCGGTCGAGAGTGGAATTCCGCCTTCGCACATCGTGGTTGACGCGCCTTTTGCCTACATGCAGGTGAGCGGCGAGCCGTGGCTTCCGCAGAACTTCGACGAGACCTTCAAGGGAGGCATGACCATCCGCCAAGGCCTGAGGGAGTCCCGCAACATGATCGCCATCAGGCTCGGTTGGGACGACGTGGGCATTGAGACCGTCGCCCAGATGGCCACCCGGCTGGGCCTGAGCACCGAGATTCCGCGTTTCCCGTCGACCACCATCGGGGCGGCGGAAGTCCTCCCCATCGACATGGCCAAGGCCTACGCCTCCTTCGCCACCCTGGGCACCCGTGTCGAGCCCCACGGCATCGTGCGTGTGGAGAACGCCGAGGGCGAGGTGTTATGGGAGCCCCAGCCGGAGAAGACGGCCGTGCTCGACAGTCTGGAGGCGCGGGTTATGGTCCACATGCTGGAGGACGTGGTCGCGAGAGGTACCGGCTACAGGGCGATTCGGCTGGTCGCGGGGTTGCCGTACGAAGTCCCGGCTGCCGGCAAGACCGGGACGACCAACAACTCGACGGATGCGTGGTTCAACGGGTTCACCCCCGACCTTCACGCGATCGTCTGGTTCGGGATGGACCAACCCGAGGAGATCCGTCCCGGCTCTACAGGGGGGGGAGACGCCGCTCCCGTGTGGGGCAACTTCATGCGGAGCGTCTATTACGGATGGGAAGGGGAGGAGGACGAGCCGGTCATTCCGGCACTCAGGGAGATCCCCGACCCCTGGCCGCTGCCCGAGAAGCTGATCAGGCTCGCGGTGGACGACAAGACCGGGCTCCTCGCCTCCGAATGGTGCCCGGAAACCCAGCGTTACACGGAGATCTTCATTCCGGGCACGGAGCCTACCGAGCCCTGTGACGCCTCCGGCATCTTTGGCGGGAGTCGTGCAACTACGATGATCACGTTACAGCCGCGATCGAGAAGGTAGACAAGCGCCCTCGGCATCGCAGTTCCGGGCCGATTTCACGGTTTCATGTCGTCTAATGGGTCTCTCGCTCGCGTTCGAGATTTAGCCCCATCATTCAGCGGTTAGGGATCTACGCGCAGGAAGCCGAGCTTGCCGTTGAGTCAGGGCTTGCGGCGGACTCTGACTGCGACGGGCGTGAGCCGGGTCTTGTGGAAGGTAGGACGGCTGGTTTCGCTAGATCTGGACTTGCGGAGGCCGTAGGTGATTGACGTAAGAACGGGAGAGATTCTCTGGGAGAGAGTTTATTCAGGATCGATGGCCGCCGAGGCCGATTGCCCGCCTCCGGTGGCACCATCGGGTAGGAGGCTTTCTACCGACTTGGGTGGCGCACTCAGGTTTGCGTCGGGAAGCATGGTCTTTACTACTCTTTGCCGGGGGCAGATGTTTTTCTTGGCGGATCCCGACGACGAGAGCGGGGTTGTGGTACAACGTCCGTTGTTCGCGCCCGAGTATCCTAGCCCAGAGGATGTGGAGCGATACCTCGAGCGCTGTCGATCCCCAGCCGCCACGTTTTTTCAGATGCCGTGCGAGCCTGAGAGATTTCGCAGCACACCGGAACGCTACGGCGTACACTACTGGGTGGATGACCAAGACCGCCTTTGGGTCCTCACCAATCGGGACCGGGAGGAATTCTCGTACTTGGATATCTACGCCGCCACCGAGCTCGTCGGCTCGGTTCGCGTGCGCCACAGGGCCGTGGGCTTCGACGTATTGCGGTCGAGGCTTGCAGTTCTGGTGGAACGCCCGGTCGGTCCAGACGATCCGGACGGCTACCCGGATCGGGGAATCGACTGGTACGACATCAGCGCAGTGGAATTGGAGTTCCAAGCGCCTCTGAACTAGCGACAGAGACTTCTGGTACGCCGTGGAAAGGCACCGCTCGCTTGGTGGGTGCGCCCCCGGACCCAGCAAACTGTTGTCGCTCCGGCTGGTAGCGGGCCAGAAGGGCCTCGCACGGTAATGCAACTCCCTAAAGGGGCACTGAGTCGGAACCGGCGGAAGCCCGGATCGATCTCGGCTTTCCTTCTGGACGTCGGCGGCATCTCCGTCGAGGTCGTCGTTCGCAAGGCAATCAAGCACATGCATCTCGGCGTCTACCCCCGCAAAAAGGGACTACTGCGCGTTGCCGCGCGCCCCGACGAGGAGGCGGTGCGGCTGGCAGCGACCCTCGCGGCCTACTAGCGTGGATTCGGCGGAAGCGACACGGTTTCCTGAGGCAGGCGCGCGAGTCCCGCCGTGAGTTCGTGTACGGCGAGGAGCCACTACTTCGAGGCAGCGGCGCCACCGGCTTGGACGTGATCGAGTCTTCCGGTTCGACGGGCGTGCTCCCGTGGGGCAACGCCTGGATCGAATGCCGGGTCCGCTCAGCGACCGGTCGCGACGCCCACAAGGCGATGCTGTACGCCGTGATACCTGGCCCGTCTCCGCGAGCGCTTCCCCGCAGGGGCCGGCAAGCAATTCTGGGCGCGTGATGCCCAGTGGCGCCTACCGGCCGAGGAGTTGAACCGCACCCGTCGTGCCGACGAGGGATGGAGTCGCTGACGATCCCGTAAGTCACTCGCCGGGGCCGTCCGCGCCGCGCACCGGCGAGGGCGCTCACAACGGCTCCGCCAACCTTACCCCAGGTGCTCTTTACTAGCTCTCTACTGGACCTCGCCGGAACCCGCCTGGAGCGGTTCGACAAGCGGCTGGCGACGACTGCCGACATCCCGGATACGTTCCGAGACATCCCGAAAAAGTTGTGAGACATTAGGACGTTTCCCAAGGGTTGACCCCTTACAGGCGACCCTTGAGCGTCCCAGCATGCAGACGCCGAAGCACCAGTTCAGCCCGCGGGCCGACACTTCCCTCGGGGACACGCCCGCACCATCCCCGCCGTCATTCGTGATGACCCCTCCGATCTGGATTCCGGGGCCAGTCCCCGTCCCCAAAGACTCCCTTGAGGATGGGCGCGGATCGGCTTCGGCGGCCCGTCCCCGACGGCTGGAGTGAAACCCGTTGCGGATGGAATCCGTAGGGTGCCGCCTTTCGGGTCACCGGCCCATGAAGGGCAGCACGACCAAACGAGGCGAAACGCCGGAGGAGAACCGTAGTCAGGTTGATCCACCCCACGGCCGAACTGGTGCCCGTGTCCATCGACGCGGACGCTCGCGGCATCAGTCATTGCTCGGGCTTTGGGAGTGCATGGACGGCCCGGCACCGCTGGCCTCTGTCCGGCTGCCAGCCGCGCTTCACGAGGTCTGTCTGAACGGGTTCCCCGAAGCGCTCGCGGAGTTGCGCCGCCACCGCATCGGCGGCGGTCGCCGCCGGGTCTCGGACGCGGCGCCGACGGGCTTCTCTGACGCCCGTTTCGTTGTTCAGCCAGCTTACTCCTTGGGGCCACACTCCGTGAGTCCCCTGCGGAGGCTGG
>JAPPMM010000015.1 GCA_028819075.1 Gammaproteobacteria bacterium | reverse complement strand
AGACTTACGTGATTTCCTGCCGGGATTCAGATCTCCGGTGCTCCGCCTGACCGGCTGGCTCAGATCCGAGCAAGGAGCCCTGCCTGTCGCTCGCGCTGGGAGTGGGCGGAGAGGCCCTGGGGCCGGTGGCGTCGACTGCGACGGTGTCCGACACTCCTGCCGGCCCGGTGGGTTTGTAGGGAGGCGCTGATCGGCCGATGATGGGGCCAGTGTATCTTCGAGCACCCGCGACCATCCCAACCCGGAGGACCACCCGATGACGACATTGAGAGACTCCGCGCCCTGGCCCGCGATCTGGCTGGCGAAGCCTGGGACTACAAGCGCCGCCATCTGGCCGCGCAAGCGCATGTCCGCCGGAAGGCCGCCAAGACGATGATGAAACAACGCGATCCAACGTGAAGATGCCATCTTCGAGGATCCCCAAGAGACGCGGGACACCCCGCCTCGGGATGCCTTCAAGCGTCGAGCGTGACATGTTGCAGGGTCGGCGGGCCACCAGCGGGTTTGTTGAGTCAGGAGCCTTAGAGGAGCGATGACCAGATATCTGGTTCGTGACGCTCGCGGTGCTCGTGGCCGTCCGCGGCTGGCGGGCCCGGCGTCGGCTGCGTCACCAAGCCTGTGACGGATGAGGAGCAGGTCGACGAGGAACGGCAGGCCCGACACGGTTTAGATCGACCGGATGAGGCACGCGAGGTGTGTGCTCCTCAGACAGGCCTCAAACGAACGCGTTTCCGTGGCTACGGCGTCCTCTGCGAACGGACGACATTCAATTCCTCGACTAGAGTGCCGAGCGTGTGGCCGCCTGTGTCGTCCAGGACTTCGGGGTGCGGCACGACAACCTCACGCCTCGTCGACCTCGCGGCAGCCGTGCCCCCTTTGCGGAATCCTGAGCGGACCACGTCTCGGCCCTCCCGGCAGGCCGACCGCCATTATCGAGCGGTGCCAGCTGAACGCTGAGAGCCCACTGCAGGGCGGTCGGACGAGGCTGCCGGGCCCGGGATACGGGAGCCCAAGCCACCGCGTTGTCGGCGAGGTGGTGTTTCTGGGGTGCCGTGCGCATGCGGAAAACTGGCGCAGATGACCTGCCCTCCGCGAGCTTCCGTACGCGTAGCTCGTGCGCAGTCCATCATCGAGACGAATCGAATGATGGCAACCAGGGAACAAAGTCGGCGCGGTTACACCGTCGGGAGAACACCGAGATAAAACATGGATAGATCCGCCCTGTCACCAATCAGGAGGCGCTTACGCCCCGGTGTCGAAGGCCGCATGGCCTCATACCTCGCCACCGCGCGGGAGCGGTTCGGGGAGATCGAGAACGCCGAACGCTACAAGTTGATGTTGGCGGAGAAGCTGGCAGGAGCCCGCCAAGCGCTGCTGCGCGGCGAGAGAGACTGGCCGAAGCAGGTGAAGTTGGCGATCACGCATCAACAGAACAACATCATCAACTGGCGCAATCACTCGAAGTTGACGGGGTGGATAGACGGCAACGTGGCGGAAGCGCATCAAGCGCTGTTTGAAATCTGGTCCGAGGACGACCGCACTCCAGGCGACCGCGTCCGCGCATTCGACGAAAAGCTGCCCTCAAGCGTGTTCTCACGACGAGCTTTGGGCACTCGGCTCAGTGTCGCATCCTATTTCATGATGGGATTGAACCCGCTACGGTATCCGCCGTACCAGCAGACGGCGTATCGAAACGTGTATCAGAAGCTGGGCTACCCGGATTCTTCGGCTGGCGATATCGGGAGTGAGTACGAGCACGCCCTGGCATTCCTTGATGGCGTACTCGATGAGGCACGCAGGCGACGCATGGATAGCCCCCGTACCCGGATGGAAGCTCAATCCGTAGTTTGGCACCTCCGCAGTTGGCACCCACCAAGGCCCAAGCCCCCGAGTCGGCCGCCCAACCCGGTTCGGCACGAATTGAATACGATCCTCTACGGGCCGCCAGGTACCGGCAAGACTTGGCACACCGTCGCTCACGCGGTGGCGGTCGTCGAGGGCCGGAAGGTGGGTGAGGTTATGGAGGACGAACGCGCCGTCGTCAAGAGCCGATTCGAGGAGCTGCGGGCTGCCGGTCGGATCGAGATGATCACATTTCACCAGAACACCACCTACGAGGATTTCGTCGAAGGCATCCGCCCCGTCTTGACACAACCGAGCGAGCGTGGCCCGGAAACCTCGGCGAAGCACGGAGACGCCGGAGAGGTCCGATACGAGCTGTCAAGCGGCGTGTTCCGGCGCATCGCGGAGCGCGCCGCGCAGTACCCCAAGAGGCGCTTTGTGCTCGTCATCGACGAAATCAACCGCGGCAACGTCGCACGGATCTTCGGCGAGCTGATCACCTTGATTGAGGACTCAAAGCGGGTTGGTCAATACGACGAGGCACGCGTGACGCTGCCCGGCTCGAAGACCGACTTCGGCGTGCCGGCAAACCTTCACGTCGTCGGGACGATGAACACCGCAGACCGATCTATCGCTCTGCTGGACACCGCGCTGCGGAGGCGGTTCGTGTTCGAGGAGATGATGCCGGATCCGTCCCACCCCGGTGTCGCCAACGACGTCGAGGGTATCGATTGCGCGAAAGTCCTTGAAGCCATGAATCGGCGTATCGCGGTCCTGCTAGACCGGGAGCACCAGATCGGGCACACCTACTTCCTGGGTGTCGACAGCTTGGATGCGCTCGCCGCCACGTTTCGGAGCCGAATAATGCCGTTGCTGCAGGAATACTTCTACGACGACTGGGAGAAAATCCGCGCGGTTCTGAACGACAACGGACTTGTCGTGCAGTCGAATCCGCCCGAGGAATTGGTTCGATTGGATCTGGTCGATGCGAGTCGGGCCGTGTACGACTTGCTCCGCGCCACGGCCGACAGGTGGACCGCCCCGGGTACGTACCGGGCGATCTACAAATCGACGACGGACGATGGCAGCGTGGCGGAGAACGAATGACAACGCTGACCTTAAGCCGCAGTGCCCGGCGCTCTATGGTGGTTCGAGAGTATCAACAGCTGACCGGTTTGCATGAGGAGGACGAGCGTGATTTGAAGAGCTTGGCAGGGGCGCAACCGACCGATGACGGAAGTCGACATCGGCCCATCCTCTCGATTCGAGACGGTCGCCTCCACGCGCAAAACTACGTCGGGATTATCGAAACGCGCCGAGGAACCGTGATCGAAATCCTGCCGAAGGTCGATTTGCCAGCCCACGGGGACCGCACAGAATCCCTGACCAACACGGACGAAGACACCCGCAAGGTCTTCCTAACCATGCTTCGGGATTGGCGCGGTCTCGGACAAGCGCGCCTTGACGGTGCCAGTATCCGCGCGATCCGCCGCCTCGACATGTTCGAGGCATTGGTCCATCTGTTCTTGACGAGCGTCGTCCGCCTCACGAAACGTGGCCTCGCCCGGGCGTACCGAACTCGGGAGGCGAATCTGTCCTGCCTACGTGGGCGAATCTTATTCCCGATGCACCTCCGCGAGAATCTCGTCGACCGTTCGCGGTTCTACGTCGGCTACGACGAGTTCACCGCCGACCGACCCGCAAACCGGCTGATCCACCTCGCGTTGCGGCGGCTCTCGGCTGTCGTGCGTCATCCTGCGAATCGCCAGCGGGTTCACCAACTGCGTGTCGTGTTCTCCGACGTACCCACTTCGACGAACCTCGCCGACGACTGGACGCGGCATCGAGTAGACCGCTCCATGAGGCATTACGACACAGTGATGCCCTGGATCGGGTTGTTCCTGTTCGGCCACGGTCTCACCACGTTCGCCGGCCCGTATGTGAGCCGTGCGTTGCTGTTCCCCATGGAGGATGTGTTCGAGGACTTCGTCACCGCCGCTTTCCGCCGACATCAGCGGCGTTTCACGGTCCACGCCCAAGGGCCGACTTGGCATCTAGCGACCGACAGTGCGGGGGGGAAGGCCTTTAGGCTGAGGCCCGATGTCGTCCTGATGGAGCACCAGAAGGTCCGATTCATCCTGGACGCGAAGTGGAAGCATCTTGATCCCAGCGCGTCGAACCATGGTGTCCTTGCGGACGACGCGTACCAACTCTTCGCTTACGGAAAGAGATACGGCTGTCAACGCGTCAGCCTTGTCTACCCAGCGACGTTGGCGTTTCACCAGGCGGCCAACTTCCGATTCGTCGGTGATCATCTGGAGATGGCCTGCTTCCCTTTCAACGTGTCCGATACAGAGGGAAGCGTTCACGGACTGATTCGGCATCTGCTGCGCTGACGTTGGGTTGGAGCCTGCCCGTCCCGGAGTGTGGCGACAAAGACTCCATCCGGGGAGTTCGGTAGTAAACGAGCGGGCCAGCGTGCCGGTGGCTCCAACGCGACGGATATCGCAGGGTCCGCATGGCACCTCGCGCAGGGAGGCCCGAGGAGCGCAAGCACTACAATGGGACTAGTGAAGGAAGCGTTACCACTGGGTCGTCACTCGGTTGCAGGGTCCTCCTCGTTCGCCTCGTTGAACGGAGGATCGTCGGGCAGAACGTACCTGTCCTTTCTTCTTCGCGCATCCGTGGCTTTTCCCAGCTTTTCCGATTGAGCTCTGGCCATGGCGGCTGGCAATCCAAAAGACCAATACAATGCCGCCGCCCCGATTCCAAACGTCCAACGTTCAAGCCAGTGTGTGAGCACCGCCTTCGGGCATACATGAACGAGCGTCGCGGTGACGAGAGATGATGTCATGGCAACCAAGTGTGCGTAGAACAGCAACTTGTACCTGCGCAACGCGGCCTGCATTTGCTCTCCGTGTCTCTCGGCTATTCTCGCGTTTCCCGGGTAGAGCAGGGACGGGTCGCCTGAAACCGTGATGAGCGCCATCAGGACGCCGGTCATGACCGAGAATGCGGTCACCATCATTTGCATGGTTTGGATGTTACCACTGGCGAGTGGCCTACCATAGATCATTACAATCGCCAACACAACAACACCAGAGGAGCCAAAGGCAAACCGCGATTTGGAAACAGGCTGGTTCATGTCGCGAGCGCACCCTCTGCGTCTAGTTCCATAAAGTACCGATACAGTTCGTTCCACCCAGCTTCGTGATCTAGGCTGTTTCCTCTCGCCCGCACACGGACCG
The DNA here is from genome assembly GCA_028819075.1 of Gammaproteobacteria bacterium. Taxonomy (NCBI): domain Bacteria; kingdom Pseudomonadati; phylum Pseudomonadota; class Gammaproteobacteria; species Gammaproteobacteria bacterium. Next base: position 16,942 of record JAPPMM010000015.1, on the reverse strand, counting down.
TCTTGCAGAGCACCAACTCCCTGCCGTTTACCCTGCTTCCATCTGTGGCGCGAAAACTCATGAAATCTTCGTCGCCGTCGTCGGCGATCTTTCGTGCTATATCGGTCAACACTTCGTATTTTCGCCGATAGCCACCTCTGCCTGGAGACAAAACCAGTTTGGCGTTCATTTCGGCGAATTCCTCGATCTCCCTCCTGCTGTCGTCCTTTCGCAACGCGTCGATAAACGGTATCACACGTGCCATGATGCCCTTGGGTCTTTGCAACGCGTCAGCAGTTTGCGCGTACGCGATCACGTCGAATTCAATGCGCTTTACGCCACCGTCCCGGTACAGTTTGTCCAGTGCGCTTACGTTCTCGACAGGTAGCATGGTGAACTCGGCGTCACTCTCGGAAAGGCCGAATCGCGTGCCTATGGAGTCTTGGACAAGAGTACGAAGATACAGGTTCATCGATGACGCACGCATGTTGAAGCCAGACATGAGCAAGCAGTGATTGTCGCGTATCATCATGAGGCCGCTTCGCGTGGCAAAATCCCAATTGGTTCCCGATGGCACGAGGGATAGCTGCTGCCCGCCATGAGGTACTACCGAAGCCTCCTGTCCTCGTGTCCATGCGACAATGTGAATGAAGAGAGCCCCTCTCTTCACCGTCCAATCCCTTACCTTGGCTTCTCCACGAGAAAGCTCGACGATCGTATCGTTGAGGTCGGGCATCTGTTGCCGTAGTCGCTCCAAGACGGTTTGGAGCGTGCGCGTCTGACCTGGCGCCCAGCTTGCTCTCCGGTAAGAGATCGTTCGAGTTGGCTGCCGTTCTCGTTGACTCATCGTGTATTTCTGACTCCTCCCAAGTGTCGTGTTCCTTCTCGCGTTCGCGTTGTTGTTATCCGTCGGCCCGGAGGCCGCGAGGTGGGGCTAGTACCAGGTTCCACCCAGTTCATTGGCCATCACGCGAGCCCCCATTAGGTCTCCCGCCTTGGCGTACCCCTCCAGTTTCGCCAAGCACTTGAACCAATCGTCCATCTCCCAGTCATCGACATCATCCGGCGCCGGAGGCAAGTCAATTCGGAATTGCGACCTCAGCCTCGTGCGGAGTTGGGTGAGATCTCCGATCAACTGGCGCGTCGGATCGGTGAAGCGTCCCCGTAACTCATAGAAATAGGGACCGAGTTCGGCGAACTCGGTTTCGAGCGGGCGTGGGGTAGGGGTCGCAGGAGTGGGATCTTGCCGTTCCTGCCGCAGGATACGCGCCTCCAAGTGACGGCCGTACATCCACAAGCCGATCCCCACCGCAAGTGCCGCGAGGCCGAAGTACTGGAGGTCGCTGAAAAGCAGGTGGGTGATCCCGGGCAGCCATTCCCACCACGTCCGCAGGTCCCCCGGCACTCCGGCAAGTCCGACGATGGTTAGCACTATTCCAACCACAGTTCCCGCCCGCCCCAATCGGGCGGGGCGGTTGGTCACGGACAGGTTTGCTCTCAGCGAGGCCATTGCTTCCCCCTCAGGATCCAGCCGGCCGGGCGTCGCTCTTGCCGACCAGGCGACCTGGCGCGCGAATCGAGTCCTCGGAGTTCGGGGTCGGCACCAGCTTCTGGAGCCGGAGGGCCGCCGCCCACCTTCCGGCTCTTCTGCTAGTGGCCGCCGAAAACCTGAAACTGTCTGAGACGCGCCACGGACGGGGCGAGACGACCGGACCGGGACGTCCGTGGGGGCCGTGGCGGCGCCGCATCGCGGCTGTCCAGTCCGCGTCTGGCTTACCGGTGGCGTGGAACTCGCTGGCGCCCCGACTCGCGACTGCATGGGTGGTATGGGCTCGTGATCTGTGAATGGATCGTAGGTTGCTCTGGCGCATGCTCTTGATTCGCATCGGAACACCCTCAGCCGACTAGCGACGCGGCGTTCGCGTCATAGGCATATCGTGTGATGGTGCCCTCTCTGATTCTCTCTACGGCCTGGTCGATGACATCGAGGGGCACAAGAAACCACTCGCGCGGGGATACCGGGTGACCGAAGCGATCTTGGATCTCGATGTCGAGACGTGCGGGGTGGAAGAGGCGGTGAATGATGTTCTCCAGCTTGCCGCGGTTGATGTTGTAGAGCTTGTAGGTGGCGACGATCTCAACATCCGCCATTAGGAAGGTCGGTTGGAGCCGTGCGCTCGCGATGCGTTCCCGAACCCTGCCGCTCGTGACGCCGATCTTATGGACGAGGTCGCGATGTTCTGAGATGAATGGAAGATTCGACTTGCTGCGCAGCACGTAGATCGTGCCGCTCGCCTCGTCGCCGTCCGCGGCGTGATCGGCGAAAAGCGGTCCAGCCGTTGGTTCAGTGATCCGGCGGCCCGCTGGATCCTTGTGGAGCGCCCGCTGAAGGGAACGCCGGAGCAGGTTGCTTTCGGTGCCGTTGTCGAAGATCACGCGGAGGCGCGCGTCCTTGTCACCGTACTGCTGGGTGAAGACCGGTCCCATGTTGGCCACGTAGGCCTTCTGCCCACCCACGATGAAGAACCGGCCGGGCTCGATCTCCGCCTTCCGTTCGAAGGTCCGCGTGTCGCGAATGCCCGCGTCGATCTCCTTCTGGACCTGCTCGAAGAGGGGTCGGAACCGGTCGAAATCGTCGCATCTTGTGCGATTCCCGATCTCTTCGGCTGCCCGCTTCTCGGCACTCGACCGTACGTGGCGAAGTTCGGTGATGTCGGACTCCCTAGCTGGGACGCCAAGCTCAGCTAGGAGTGCGTCGTCATCTACGACATCCAGAAGCGCCGTCGACTCTTCGACGCCACTGCCCAGCAACCCCTGCCGGTCCAGCGGTGCGAGTACCTTCCGGCATTCGTGATTCTTGCGGATCCGATCCAACCGCACTGCATAGACTCGTTCGAAGACATCAAGGTGCTCGCCAGGGGCTGGAGTACGACCGTGCCTATCCACGAATCTCTGGATCTCCTCGAAGCCCGCAATGATCCGCTCTTCCCGGGGCGTGTGGGGACGAGTCTTCTTGGATCCGACCTTGATACCGAGCTCGTCCAGCAAGGCCGCGTCCTGCTCGGTGAACCCCTTAGGCACCGGCTGCCTCCGCCGCCATTCGGGCGAGAAAGGCCACACCCTCGGCCATGCGCTGCTCCCAGGGATCCGGCGCGGTGATAGAAGGCAGGCGGCCGCGCTCACGCTTGAACCGGAGGGCGCGCCTCGCGAGGTCCCGAGCCTCATCAGGCGTGATCCGTACCTTCTTCGCCGTGATCACGGCGGCCACCTGCTTGAGGCGCTCTTCGTTCATCGCCTTCGCAAGGATCGCGTAGGCCTCGCCGAACGGATTGATCCGGTCGATCAGGTCGATGTCGAGATCCCGAACATCCATGACGAACCGCCGCACGCCGTCGATCAGGGCGGTATTCGCGCTGTTGCTAGATTCATCGTCCTTGTCGCCTTCGCCATCTTCCACCGTTGCTCGCTTCGCTTGCTGTGTCAGGTTGAGTGCTGCGATCGCGTGCTCGCGCACCGCTTCTTGGTCTTCCTCGTCGAGTTCCGGGAACTTCCCCTTGACGATCTTACCCATCCGCACCTGCGTCAGCTCCTCGGGTACGAGGTCTTCGTCGAGGAGTCCGCGTTCTACCGCGACCCTGTCTTGCATGAACGCCGTGATCACTTCAGTGAGGTCTTCCGCGCAGATGCGCTTTGCCGCCTCACTCTTCGGTTCAACAAGCCCCTTGATCTCGATGGTGAGTTCCCCATTCTCTTCGTTGACCCCCACATTGCACCGGTCTGGATCGTATCCCTCGTCGCCGTAGTCGAGCCCTTCGACCGGCCTGCTCGCATCCGTCTTCGCCGTGAAGTTGAAGCGTGGCGCGAGCACCTGCTCCATGAGGAGGCTCGCGGCGATCGCCTTGAGGGTGTCGTTGACGGCCTCGGTGACGGCCTCCTCCGAAGCATCCGGTTCGGCGATCAGATTCGTAAAGCGAGCCCGGGCCTTCCCCGGGGCGTCGCGGGTAGCGCGACCGATAATCTGCACGACCTCGGTCAGGCTGGACCGGTACCCGACGGTCAGCGCGTGATCGCACCAGATCCAGTCGAAGCCTTCCTTCGCCATCCCAAGTGCGATGATGATGTCCACATGGTCGCGGTCGCCGTTCTGCCGGGGATCCCGGAGTGCTGCGGCGACGCGATCCCGGCGTGCGGGGTTATCGTCGACGAGGTCCGCGATGCGGAGCAGCCGCCCCTCGGCGGTCTCCACCAGTTGGAATCCCGTATCGGGATCCGCCCCCTGCCACTCGCCCAGTTCCTCGAGGATGTGCTCGACCTCGCGGATTTTGTCCTTCGTGCTCTCTCGTGAGTTGACGTTCGGGATATGGATGATCGTCTTTTCGTTCGGGTCGAGGACGCTCAGGATGTCGTCGGCGTAGTTCCCCGTGTAGAAGAAGTAGCCGATGTCAAGACGCTTGAGATGCTCGTAGCCGTTCAGTTGCTCGTAGTACGTATAGGTGACGGTTTGGAACCGTTCCTCGTCCTCGGGCATCAGTACGGGCTCGGCATCGCCTCGGAAATAGGACCCCGTCATCGCCGTGATGTGAACTTTGTCCCGCGCCATGAGCTGCCCGACGTGTAAGCCGAGCTTGTTGTCCGGATTTGCTGAGGCGTGGTGGAACTCGTCCACCGCAATGAGCCGGTTGTCGAATGCCTCTACGCCGAACCGGTCCATGGCAAACCGGAAGGTCGCGTGTGTGCAGACGAGCACCTTGTCGTTACCATCCAGAAAAGCCTTCAGCGACTTGACCCTGCCCCCGTCCGTTCCGGGCGCGCTGCATAGGTTCCACTTCGGCCGGACGGTCCAGTCCGCCCAGAAACCGAAGCGGCTGAGCGGCACGTCCGCGAAGCTTGCACCGATGGTCTTTTCGGGGACGACGATGACCGCTTGGCGTAGGCCCTGGTTGGCAAGCTTGTCGAGCGCGATGAACATCAACGCCCGGCTCTTCCCTGAGGCCGGGGGTGATTTGATCAGAAGATACTGCTCTCCCCGTTTCTCCCATGCCCGTTCCTGCATGGGGCGCATGCCGAACTCGTTCGACTGGGTGGTGCGTCCAGTCTGGGCGTAGCTTACGGAGACGGATGGAATGCTCTTGGTGGTGGTCATTCGAATAGCTTCGTGAGAGTTCAGTTGGCCATGTTGGTGTAAAGCGCGAACAGCTTCTCCAGCCGCTCGGAGTCGTTCCTGAAGCGCCGGCCGATGTAGATGCGCTCCAGCACTTCGTCGTTTCGCTCGTGAGCGGCCTGCAGATTCTCTGGCATGCTGTCCGCAGCATAGAGAGCAGCGATTGTTGCGGGGAAATGCGCCTCCCGTGCCAACAGAATGTTCTCGGCGCAAGCCGTTAGATCCCTTCGGTTGTTCTCCGTGAGCATCGGTACGGGGAAGGTGTTCCAGCCTAGCGTGTTCGAGTAGCGGTATCGCGTTTCGAGCTTGCCACAGACAGTGGCGATCCAGACTAGATGGAGGCGAGAGGCAATGAGTGCCAGATGCCAGAGAGGGGCATCGAAGATAGCAGCGGCAGAGTCACCAATTATCGTACCATCTGCGATGTACCCGACAGGCAGATACCGTCGGCCCTCGGAGGAGTGCCTGGGGACGACGATGGCGGTCTCCGAGCCCGATTGCCTCACCTCGCCAAATCGATGTGGCGAGTCGGCCAGTTGCCTCGTAGTCTCTCGATCAGAGGCTGCCCGCTTCGCCCGAACCGCTTCGAAGCGGGCAGCAAGCCACTCGTTTTCCGTGGCCTCGGAGAGTCCTTCATCGGTGACCCAGATGCATCTGCGTTCCGAACCACGGATGAACTCCTGAGAGCCCACGAACGAGCGAATGAAGCGCAGATTCACCCCATGACGACGAATCGCCTCCTCCGAGTCGGGCCGATCCAGCAGGAGGTTGCCGTCGTCGTTAGGCATGTTGCCAAAGCTCATTTTGGGCAGTTGCGCCAACGGCTTCCTGCGGGGACGCACCAAGACATCGGGACCAGGCACGAGGTAGGGACTGATGTTCCCCGTCGTGCGGACGGTTGCCTCCCCGTCGGTTCCATCGGCATACAGCCGACGAACCGAACCGGGGCGGTTTGACAGCCCCACAATCACCACCGTCACCCCGGCGTTGTGGCTCGCGAGATTAGCCCACTTGAAGCTGGTGTGAGCGAATGCGATACTGTGCCCGGTCCCGGAGACTAGCGGCCAGAGCGTCGCCACTTGGCGTCCCTGACAGACCGAATTCGTAGCTACGAAAGCCGATGCTGCTGGGGTCTGTGCGCCGTAGTCGGCTGCCTTCATGAACCAGCCGGCAACGTAATCGAGTGATTTCCACCTCTTGGTCCGACCCTCGAATACGCTCTCGAGGTCGGCCTTCTGCTGCGCAGTCTGCCCTTGGCTCCCGAGATAAGGCGGATTCCCACAGATAAAGGTCTCCCCACCTTCATTCTCAAAATCGATCTCGGCCTGGTTGAGCGGAGTGTGGAAAAGGTCGTCGGAAACGAGTTTGACCCCGGTTCCTGTGGGGGGACAAACCCGGCTCCAGTCGAGCCGCAGGGCATTCGCGCACGTGATCCAGTTCGCCTTGTCGAGCGGCAGAACCACCGCCGCAGCTTCCTTCTGTCCGAGGTAGTTCACGTTGCACTGGTACTCGGCGATGACGAGAGCAAGACGTGCGATTTCGGCCGAGAAGTCACCGATTTCGATTCCACGGAAGTTACTGATTGGGATGGCGGAACGGCGCTCGCTCTCCCCTCGGCGCCTGTTGATTTCCGCCTCGATCGCCCGCATCTCCTTGTACGCGATCACGAGGAAATTACCGGAACCGCACGCAGGGTCGAACACGCGGATCCGCGCCATTCGTTTTCGAAGACTCAAGAGCTTCCGACCGTTATCGCCGGCAGCTTCCAGCTTTTCGCGCAGATCGTCGAGGAAGAGCGGGTTCAGGACCTTCAGAATATTCGGCACGCTCGTGTAGTGCATCCCCAAGTTGCCACGCTCTTCCTCGACCGCGACAGCCTGGATCATCGATCCGAAGATATCTGGGTTGATCTTCGTCCAATCGAGGTTCCCGATGTGCAGCAGGTAGGAGCGTGCGATCCGGCTGAAGCGCGGAGCCTCCGTAGAGTCCGAGAAGAGTCCTCCGTTGACGTACGGGAACCGCGCGGCCCAGCCGGGAGGGCGCGCCGCTGCTCGATCCCGAACAGGGGTTTTCATGGCACGAAAGAGTTCGTCCAGTACGTCGTGAGTGTTGGATCCGTCAGGGTCGCTCATTTGGGCGAGCGTATCCGTGAACGACGCTTGATCGGGGAAGATGTCCGTGTCCTCAGCGAAGAAGCAGAAGATGAGCCGTGCCATGAAGTGATTCATCTCATGACGCCGACTCGGAGCCTCCCAGTCGGGATTCTCCTTCAGGAGCTCGAGATAGAGCCGATTCAGTCGACCCGTTGCCTTGATGTCGAAGGCACTCTCGCGGATCTGCTTGACGGTAGTGATTCCGGCCAGTGGCAGGAAGAAACCGAAATGCTCGTGGAGGTCGGCGTACTCGGACACGACGATGTCACCGCTCTCCAGATCCTCGGCATGGAACTCTCGTCCATCCGTCGCCAAGACGAACTTCGCCTTGGCTCGGGCGGTTTCTGGACTCGCCCTCAGGGCGTCGAGCGCAGCGGGGGTTTCGCCTGGCGGCGCGATTTTCATGTGGATGTGGCTTCGCTGGAGGACCCCGCCGATGTCGGATCGATTGGTGGTGCCGGCGCGGAGCCGCTTAATGGTCGTCTTCTTGTTTCCGAAGGCCTCCAAGAAGGCGAAGGGAAACTCCGCCGGATCGAAAGGACTTGCCGAGAGGGCGGAGACGGCCTCTTCAATCTCTACGGCATTCATCTGTCAGCCCGCATTGCCCCGTGCCGATGGTGGATTCCAAGCAACATCCGCAAGATAACATGGACGGCATGCTGCACGCCGAGGCCCTCCGTAACGCCCCGGTGGCCCGCTCGAATCAGGATGCGACTCGCCGCTACAGCCTAGCGCGAAGTGGGGTACAGGAGTGCCGCGATGACCGGATTGCGGGTGAGACCATCGTATCGTCATGGTCCGACAAACCATCCATACCCTGGCGGCGATCTCATGACGACCATTCGAGAAAACCCGCCTCCTGGCTGCGAACTGACTCCGTGCAGAGTGCCATGCCGCCGGAACAAGGCCCATGCGAAGGGCAGCGTCAACGGTCCCGGTAAACTCCCGCCATTCGACCCGGTTTTCCCGCTATTCGAGGACGACAGGCACCCGTATGGTGCCCCACGGCAAGAACGGCAGATCGTGCAGTCCTGTAATAATTTAGACGGTTTCTTGCCGGGATTCGCGCCATCTGAGGGACACTTATCAGGCGTGCGCTCTAACCAACTGAGCTACAGGCCCGGCTGACGTCTCCGTCAAACCCCTTACGGAGAGCCATGGGGCGTGTAAGATAGTGTCGCCGTCCGTCTTCTGGTAGGCGTAGTCTCCAACCCTTGATGCATGGGCCTGCTCACATGGAACTCGACTTCAGAACCCTCGACGTCTTCACGGAGGAGACCTTCGGCGGCAACCCGCTCGGCGTCTTCCCGGACGCGGCACATCTGCCGGCGGAGCTGATGCAGAAGGTGGCGCGCGAGATGAACCTGGCCGAAACGGTGTTCCTGGGACCTCCGGAGACGCCGGAGGGGACGGCGCGGGTGCGCATCTTCACGCCCGAGGTGGAGGTGCCGTTCGCGGGGCATCCGACCATGGGTGCCGCGATCTATCTGGCGAGCACGCAACCGGTTCGGCGAGGGGCCGGCGTTCGGCGGACCGGGGACGGACACGCCGAGCTGGTGCTCGAGGAAAACGTCGGCATGGTGCCCGCATCGGTGGAGTACCGGCGCGGCCGCCCGGTGTTCGCGCAGTTCACCACGGCGATGCTGCCGGAGCGGCGCGAGTCGCCGCACCCGCCGGAGCAGTTGGCCGCGATGGTCGGCCTGGAGGCGGACGATCTCGGGGGCGATCGTCCCCGCCCCCTCACTCCCGCCATGATGTCCTGCGGCCTTCCGTTTCACGTGATCCCGATACGCACCGTCGCCGCTCTTGGCCGCGCCGTCCTCGACATGGCGCTCTGGCGGGACACGCTCGCGGATACATGGGCGCACCACGTCTACCTGGTGTGCCCGCTCTTCGGCGGGGATGTACGGGTGCGCATGTTCGCGCCCGGATCGGGCGTGCCCGAGGACCCGGCCACCGGCTCGGCGGCCGCGGTGCTGGGAGGCTACCTGGGCGACGCCAGCCGGCAATTGAACGGCACCCTCCGCTGGCAGGTCGCGCAGGGCGAGGAGATTCGCCGACCCAGCCTCATCAGGGTCGAGGTCGACAAGGTCGCCGGCCGCATCACCGCCGTCCGGGTTGGTGGCGCCGCGACCTTCGTCAGCCGCGGCACAATGACCATTCCCGGGTCGCCGATCGCTCCCGCGGAAGGCCACCGCGCCTCCTGGCTGGCGCGCTACGCCAAGCGGCTCTGAAGCGTACCCCTACATCGGCAGCCTCAGCGCCACCAGCCGTCCGGGAGCGCCTACCTGCACCACGACGTGCTGCCGGCCCTCGTGGCTGTACGTCATCATTCCGTACTGGCCCGCGCCCGGCATCTCGACCTCGCCCACGAACTCGCCGGTGAGCTTGTCGAAGGCGTTGAGCACCGCCGGCCCGCGCGCTCCTTCGGTCGCCAACAGCAGATCCCCGGCGACGATCTGGATCGAGGAAGCTCCGCTCCCGGCGCGCGAAAGGTCCACGCCCTGGGTGGCCGCATGGTTCGCCACCGCCTCGGGCGCGTCACCCACCGGAATCCACCAGAGCCGCTCGCCCGTGTTCATGTCGTAGGCGGAGATGCGGCTGTAGGGCGGCTTCGGAATCGGCAGCCCCTGCACCCGCGGCAGCGCGCCCCCACGGCCCGCCACCCACTGCGAGATGGTCGTCCCGGTGGTGCGGGGATTGTCAGGCTCGTCGGCATCGATCCCCTGCATCACCATGCCGCCGCTGCAGTTGCGCGAGCTGGCGGCGTAGAGCATGCCCGTGGTCGGATCGAGCGTCGCGGGGTGGGTGATGTTCAGGCCCCCGTAGCAGCGGATGTTGTCCAGTATGTCCTCGTTGTGATCCGGATAGAGCCGGGGCATGAAGGGCCCGCCCACCCGGTACCGGCTCAACACCTCGAGCGCCTCCGCGCGCAGCTCCGGGGTGAAGTCGATCACCTGGTCCTCGGCCAGACCGAAGGGCTCCATGGGCTCGGGCCGGGTCACGTGCGGCTGCGTGTTCGCCGTCCAGTTGCCGGGCACCACGGTCTGCACCACGTCCCGCTCCTCGATGGGCCATACGGGATCGCCGGTCTCGCGGTTGAAGGTGAAGATCTGCCCGGTCTTCGACGTCTGGATCACCGCCGGAACCGCCTCCCCATCCACCTCCAGGTCCACGATGATGGGCACGTTGGGGAGGTCGTAGTTCCACTGGTCGTTGTGCACGGTCTGGAAGTGCCACTCCCGCTCGCCGCTCTCGGCGTTGAGCGCGATCACGCTGGTGCCGTAGAGGTTGTCGCCGGGCCGGAAGCCGCCGAAGTAGTCGATGGTCGGCGGGTTGGTGGGGATGTAGACGATGCCCCGCTCCTGGTCGGCCGACATCGGCGCCCACGAGGACACGTCCCCGGTGTACATCCAGGCGTCGTTCTCCCAGGTGTCGTGGCCGAATTCGCCGGGGCGCGGGATCACGTGGAACTTCCACTTGTGATCGCCCGTGCGCGCATCGAAGGCGAGGATATCGCCGGGCACGTTTTCGATGCGGGTCTGGTTGTAGCCCTGCTCCGCCGAGTTGCCCACCACCACGGTGTTGTTGACCACGATGGGCGGCGAGGAAGTGGTAATGAAGCCGAGTTCGCGCGGGATCCCGTAGTCGGCATCGTATTCGCCCTCGTACGCCTCCCACGGTCCCCAGCCCTCAAGCAGCGGCACCAGCAGATCGACGACGCCGGTCGCGGGGAAGTCCTCGATCGGCACCGGATCGCCGAACCCCTCCAGGTGCCGGCCGGTCTTCGCGTCCAGCGCGTGCAGGAAGTATCCCGGAGAAGTGTAGTAGATGACGCCGCGGCCATCGATTTCGCCGTACGCCACGCCCTTGCCGTAGTTCTGGCGCATCGACCGCTCCCAGCGCGTCGTGTTGGGCTCGCGGTACGTCCAGATGGTCTCGCCGGTCGCGGGATCGATGGCGGCCACGGTGCGCCGCTGTCCCGCCACCGTGTACAGGATGCCGTCGATGTAGGTCGGGGTCGACTTCATCTGCGGGTCGACCTCGGGCCCGTAGTTGTCGGCCCGCCACACCCACGCCACCTCCAGATCACCGAAGTTGGCGGCATTGATCTGGTCGACCGGGGAGAAGCGCGTGCCCCAGGAGTCGGCGCTCTGGAAGCGCCATTCGCCGTCCGGGTTGCCGCGTTCCTGCGCGTGCGCGGGGATGGCTGTCGCCAGCGCAAGCAGCGCCGCCAGGACCAGGCCGGACCCGAAGCTTCCTCGTTGAGTCGATGACATGGTTTCCTCCAGAGGGACGTGCGTCGGTCAACCCTGGCAAATTCGGTATCCGATGGCGTGCGCGCCAGTAGCGGCGACGTGAGCTGGGACCCGGCCGTCCTTGACATGCTATGGCAACATCGATATAGTAGGTATATTGACATTGATATAGCGTGAGCCGGCCCCGTTCTCTGCGGCAGGCTCCTCAACCGCGAGCTGTCGCCATCATGAGCCTCGATCACATCCTCCTCGGCCTGCTGCGCGACCCGGCCACCGGGTACGACCTCAAGAGCGCCTTCAGCGAACGCATCCGGCACTTCTGGTCCGCCGAACTCAGCCAGATCTACCCGGCCCTGAAGCGTCTCGAGCAGCGCCGCATGCTCCGCAGCCGGGTCGAGCCGTCGCCAAAGGGGCCGAACCGCAAAGTCTACTCCCTCACCGACGGGGGCCGCGAGGAGCTGGAGCGCTGGCTGCGCGGCGGCCCCGCGGTCGGCACGGAGCGGTTCGCATACCTGGCCCAGCTCTACTTCATGGACGCGGTCGGCAATCTCCGCAAAACGCGCGCCTTCATGGCGGAGTTGCGGGATCACCTGGCCCGCTGGCTGGCGCAACTCCGGTCGCTCGAGCAGGACGTGATTGCCACCCACGGGGACCCGGAGCGGTACGGCGACGCGGGGTTCCACCGTTTCGCGACGCTTCGGATGGGCATCCACTCCATCGAGTCGAAGGTGGCCTGGTGCGACGAGACCCTCACGGCGATCGAGCGGCGCCTGGCGGCTCGGTCCGGAGGGGCACCGGCGGGCGCAAGTCACCCGCGCGAGTCGGAGGCTGTGGTTGGCGAGGAGGCCCGGGCCGGCGTGCCGGAGGCCGTAGTTGGCGAGGAGGCCGGGGCGGGCGTGCCGGAGACCGTGGCAGGCGTGCCGGAGACCGTGGCCGACGTGCCGGAGGCCGTGGCCAGCGATCGGGAGGGCCGCTCATGACCGTCTTCGACATGACCATCTTCAGCCTCCTTTTTGATGCTCTCCTCCTCGTTCACGTCGTGGCCGGCTTCGTCGGCCTGGTGGCGTTCTGGGTCCCGGTTTTCGCCCGCAAGGGCGGGCGGGCGCATGTGAGGGCGGGCCGCGTCTACGCCTCGTGCGCGTATGTCGTAACGTTGTCGGCGGTCATCGCGGCGGTGGGCCGGATCGTTTCCTATCGGGTCCAGGGCGTCGGCGTTGCGGAGCAACCCGAACTGTACGGGTTCGCGGTTCTGCTGGGCTATCTGGGGGTGGTGACCTTCGTCATGGTACGGCAGGGCCTACGTGTGCTGGCGACCCGAAGGGCGCCCGAGAAGCTGCGCACCGCCGCACACGAGGCGCTGGCGTGGGCGTCGATCTCCGGGAGCGTCATCGCCGTCGGATTCGCGCTGGCGGTGTGGTCCGAAGTTTCGCCGGTCCTGCTGGGGATGAGCCCCATCGGCCTCTTCACGGGACGACGAATGTTGCGCCTGATGCGCGATCCCGGCGGCCAGCGCATGGGCTGGTTCTACAGCCACCTGGCCTCGATGCTCGGCGGCGGCATCGCCTTCCACACCGCGTTCATCGTCTTCGGGGCACAGCGGCTGTGGGCCTACGAGATCGAGGGCCCGCTCGCCATCCTCCCCTGGATCCTGCCGACGGTCGTCGGCGTTCCGGCCATCGTCATCTGGACCCGGCGCTACCGGCGGAGGTTCGAGCGCCGAGCGGGCGCCGCGGCCTGAGGAAACGTTCCCGCGGGAACGCGGGTGCGCACGGTATCCTCCGAATCACACATCCTCCGAATCCCTCATCCTCTTAGTCCCTCACATCCTCTGAATTCCCGTATCCTCATGCGGGGCATCGACGCTGGCTGCGACATCGCCGACGGCAGGAACGTCACCAGCGAGCGAGCCTGGTTCGGCATGAACGCGGAGGAACTCGCCGCCCGCGGCGTGGGCGAGGACCGGATTCACGCTCGCGCATCAGATGTCGCCAGGCGTCCGGACTCCGAGCCGGGTTCGCGGGGCGCCGCTCCGGGTCGACCGCGCCAGCCTGTCCGAATTCGCATGCGTGCGTCCCTGTCCGCCATTGACCTGTTTCGGCGCTCGTTACGCTGGGGATCAGCGCGCGGCCGTCCCGAATTCACATCGGAACGTCCCATACTGCCATTGACCTGGCTCCGCGCTCCTGGCGCCGGGGAACCAGCACTCGGCCGTCCCGGATTCACATGGCGGAGTCCCAAACTGCCATTGACAGCTTTAAGAGCGCGCGACTTGGCCGAGTCCGACGTCGCGGATTCTCCTGCCCGCCAAGAGCTCTCACAGGCTCGCTGACAGCCTTCGTAGCCCCATTCCTGCTCCGAAGGCCTCCCGACCTCACTTCGGCCACTACAGGGCATCCTGAAAGGCCGATTTCGGTGACGTTATATTTGTACGTAAGTCATTGTACAATCGCACGTTGGGAGGAACGATGATCGCATCCGCGGACGCTCTCTACGACATTTGGAGGAAGTCCTCTCCGTGGCCAGCGATGGTACGAGAACCGACTGGTGACCGACCTGCCACCGATGCCATTCCGGCGCCCGCGCGTGCGAGCGCTGGAGTCGTGGCTCGCGACGTCGGCTCTGCGCCCTCCGGTTCCGGTACTCGAGCCGCGTCCCCCGATGCCGCCTCCGCGCCGGCCCATCCCGGGGCCGGCAAGCTCGACGACGACCTCGCCAGGCTGGGTGACCGCATCGCCGAGCTGGCCGCCGGCATCAACGCCGCGGAAGCGCAGATGATGACCCTCATCGCCGACTTCGATCGCCGGGGCGGCTGGAAGGACGGCTTCGGTTCCTGCGCCGAGTGGCTGGCCTGGAAGATCGGCATCAAGATCGGCCCGGCGCGCGAGCGGGTGCGCGCCGCCCGGGCATTGGAGCACCTGCCGCAGACCGCCGGCGCGCTGCGGGAGGGGAGCATCTCGTACGCGAAGGTGCGGGCGCTGACGCGCGTGGCCACGCCCGAGAGCGAGGCGAAGCTGCTCGAGTTCGCGCGCGCGGGCTCGGCGGCGAACCTGGAGCAGATGGTGCGCATGTGGAAGAAGTTGTCGCGCGACGAGGAGTTGACGGCCGAGCAGGCTCGGCACCGCAGCCGAGCGTTCTCGGTCTTCGTGGACGGCGACGGGATGTACGTGGTGAAGGGCCGTCTCGAGCCCGAGGTCGGGGCGGTGCTGATGCGGGCCGTCGAGGCGGCGTCGGATGCACTGTTCCGGGATGAGGGCGGGGCGAACGATGCGCGCCCGGGGGCGAAGGCGCGCGACCCGCGAGTCGAGAAGGCGGACCCGCGCCCCGAACCGAAGCAGCGGCGGGCGGACGCCGTGGGGCTGCTGGCGGAGCGCGCGCTGGCGGCGGGCTTCGGGGGCGGCGAACCGCGCGACTCCCGCAACGGCTCGGAGCCGGACCCGCGGCCGCAGACTCGACCCCGCGTCGAATCCGGCACTCGCGTCGAATCCGGCACCCGCGCGGAGCGCTACCAGGTCATGGTCCACTGCGATGCCGCGACGCTGGCGGAGCTGGGAGAGCCCGGGCGTTCGGATCTGGGCGGGATCCGCGTCTCCGCGGAAACGTCGCGGCGCATGGCGTGCGATGCCGCGGTGGTGGCGATGGTCCACGCGAAGGACGGGTCGATGCTGAGCGTGGGCCGGAGGACGCGCACGATTCCTCCGCACTATAGGCGTTCAGCAAGGTCCCGTAACGTCTCGTAATCCTGATAACCCGTTGTCATTACTTGTGTTGTACATCCATTGACCGTTCAGGCGATTCCGTGTAGTCTTGTTCCGTTAGTGATAACCTATGGTGATAACCAGAATCCACACGGAGCACGCCGTGACGCGACCCAAACGCCTGAGCGCCGCGTTCGTTCGGACCGTCAAGCGACCGGGGCGGTACGGGGACGGTCGCGGCGGATACGGGCTCTCGCTGCTGGTCAAGCCCACCGCCTCAGGAAGGCTGTCGAAGACCTGGGCGCAACGGATGCGGATCGGCGGCAGGCCCTTCAACGTCGGCCTGGGTCCCTATCCGGTCGTGACGCTGGCCGAGGCGCGGGCGAAGGCGCTCGAGAATCGGCGCGCCATCCAGAAGGGCATGGATCCGCGCAGCGGCGGCATGCCGACGTTCGAGCGGGCGGCCGAGAAGGTGATCGCGCTCCACGCGAAGAACTGGAAGGGCGACGCCAGCGAGAAGCAGTGGCGGCAGTGTCTTCGGGACTACGTCTTCCCGAAGCTGGGGCGCAAGCGGGTGGGCGAGATCACGACCGCCGACGTGCTGGCCTGTCTGGCGCCGATCTGGAACGAGAAGCGGCCCACGGCGGCGCGGGTGCGCCGGCGCATCGGCGCGGTGATGAAGTGGGCGGTGGCCAGGGGCTACCGGGAGGACAACCCGGCGGGCGACGCCATCGCGGCGGCGCTGCCGCGGGGCACGCGCCACCGGACGCACTTCCGGGCCCTTCCTCATGCCGAGGTAGGGACGGCGCTTGAGGCGGTCCGGGAATCGGACGCGTGGTTGGGCATCCGGCTGTGTCTGGAGTTCGTGGCCCTGACGGCGACGAGGAGCGGCGAGGCGCGGAGGGCGCGCTGGCCGGAGATCGACCGGGACCGCGCGACGTGGACGGTGCCCGCCGAGCGCATGAAGACCGGGCGGGAGCACCGGGTGCCCCTTTCGACGGGCGCGCTGGCGGTGCTGGAGGAGGCCCGGGAGATCGAGAACGGGTCGGGGTTGATCTTCCCCAGCTTCAAGGGACGGGAGCTGCGGAGCCCTCAGGTGGCGGGGGCGTTTCGGGACCTCGGGATCCCCAGCACGGTGCACGGGCTGCGGAGTTCATTCCGCGACTGGGCCGCGGAGACGGGCGTGGACCGCACGGTCGCCGAGGCGGCGCTGGCGCACAAGGTCGGCGGGGTCGAGGGAGCGTACTTCAGGAGCGACCTGTTCGAGCGCCGGCGCGAGGTCATGCAGGACTGGTCGGCGTATCTGGCGGCCGGGAGAGCGGGCGCGGGGAGCTGATCCGAGCCCGCGACCGGGCTCGGAGGCCGTTTTCGGGACCCACCGCGGGCGTTTCGGGTCTTCTACGGGCCTCAGGATCGCCTGAGATCGACGATCGCTGGTCTCCGAGGGGTACGGGTAGGGTGGAAACCGGGGCGCGGCAGGGGAGCGCCGGGGGTTGCGTACTTCGCCGTCTTTGAGGCGGTCGGCCAGGAGGCCGGGGAGCTTGCCGGCGATGGTCCGGTGGACGCTGTTCCGGACGGTGCCCCGCGAGGCGGTTTCGGCACCGTTCCCAAGGGCTGGCTGACGACCGTTAAGGGTCGTAAGCCAGCACACGCAACAAGATGTATCGGATCCACAACTCGTTGCACCCGATGAGT